>JAIUOG010000057.1 GCA_020161725.1 Pseudomonadota bacterium | reverse complement strand
TTAGAACCAGGTACTACCTTTAAGGAAGCTTTTGACTTATTAGATACAGAACAAAAGGATTATGAAACACAAAAATATAAAATGGCTATGACAAACCATACTATTAAAAATTGGCTATTTGATGAATCTAAACTATCCATTTTGTATTATCAAATTCATCATTTTAGCTCTCAGCATATAGCAGCTAATAAAAAATTCTATTTTTATGATGATACACTTGAATTATTAACAAATTTGCATGAATTTTTCAAAAAACATCCTAATTTTTTACCTAAAGGCCTAACACTTCATTTAGAATCCTATCCCACTGTAGAAGGAAAATTATTCGAACCGATTTATGGTACAGGAAAAATTGATGAGAACTATAGAAAAACCATACTATCTTTAATGGAAAAAGCATTACAGTCAGAGAGTTACCAAAAAGAAGCACCTCTGCATAAGGGTAAAATCCCAATAACTACTTTAGCCTTGGCAAGGGCTGCCCGATTCAACTTTGGATTACCACTAATTAAATATTTTGCTCCTTTGACAGATAAAACTGAAAAAGCCACAGCTAGCAGCAGTCAAGCGTCTTCATCAGAAGTGACACCAAGCAGCAGCCAGGTAAGTTCTTCACCAACCTATCCTGGCACTTTATTTCAAGGAGTAGTTATTGGCGAAAGCTGCAAAATGGCTTGGACTCCTGGCGTTCTTCCTCCTCAAGCCAAAATGTAGCCTGAGTGCAGCAAAGCGAAACCCGGGTTGCAGTCCTTTGGACTTCCACCCAGGCTGCTATGAGCAAAACTGTCAAAATACAAAGCCTGTCCTTATAGTTCTTCTTTAGCTCGTGTACAAAGTGACACAATGATTTTTTCTATACTATGCACATGGGGCTCTTGTTGAAAAACAATGGCCTCATTACGACTCGTACAATAATTTTTTACTTCCTTATCGGGCATTATGTAAAAAATCTTTTTTTGAATTTCAGCTAAAATATGTGTAGCTACATCATCAGCAGGCCTACTACGAGAAACTAAATCCCCCATTAACTGATGCAATTTATCTTGATGAATAGGTGTTGAATTTGAAACTAAGCCAGTATTAACAAAAGAGGGGCAAACTACAGAGAGATCAATATTTTTATTGGTGCGTTTAAAATCGAAATACAAAGATTCGGTTAGAGCCACAATAGCATGCTTTGACATCGCATAAGCTGAGAGTAAAGAACCACTACATAAACCATAGAGACTCGCCATATTCACAATATGAGAGCTCTCTTCTTGCTTAAAAAAATGAGGAAGGAAAGCCTGGATAGTATGAATTACACCATATAAATTCACATCCATGACCTTATGAATATGCTCGGGCGTTAATTCCCACAAAGTAGCCATATGACCACTAATACCTGCATTATTAATCAGATAATCAACCCTATCAAAATGTTCAAAGGCTTGCTTCGCTAAATTCTGTACACTAGAAGGCTTAGTCACATCACAGACAACACCTAAAACCTCCGAAGTTGACTGCTCACTTAATCTTTCAACCTGATCACAAAGCGGGCTAACAGCATTATCCGCCATAACAACATGGATACCTTCCTTTAAGAAACATTCTGTAAGAGCCAAACCAATCCCATTTGCAGCTCCCGTAATTACAGCAACTTGTTGTTTACAATCCATTTATCAAGCTCCCAAAATTCATAAGGTATTAGACATTAGAACGGGATGATAATGATTTCTAGTTGAAAAGGTCAAGGAAAAACGAGAATACAAAGGACAAAGCACCCAAGATGAAGCATCGATATCATGTTGGATGCTTATTTAAAATTAGGATTCGTTTTGAACGAGCATAACATCTTGAGCCTTTAATCCTTTGGGACCGTCTGCGCAAACAAAGCTAACTTCAGCATTTTCTTGCAGAGATTTAAAACCCGATCCTTGTATATCTTTGTAATGTACAAAAATATCGTCACCCTTACAGTTAACAATAAAACCAAATCCCTTTTTGTCATTAAACCACTTAACGCGGCCAGTTTCTCTATCTGACATTTATATCCCCTATCATACTCTTATCACCGCAAGGCAACCAATAAACTGCAGGTATCCGATTAAAGGCCAAACTGCGAACTTAGTACTTAGGAAAGCCGCATTTAAAACAAAATTTGTTCTACAATGGATACTTACAATGCTAAAATCAAACAGCACCTGATTAGAATAACAGTTTTTTGTTGTTTGTTAACGATTTTTTTAAAAAACTTTACACCTAACTTATTGATTTGTTTATTTATAAGGAAAATTAATGGACTCATCGAAAAATGCATTTATTCGTTTGGCTCTTGATTCAAAGGTCTTAAAATTTGGTGATTTCACCTTAAAATCAGGTAGGCAAAGCCCCTATTTTTTCAATGCAGGTCTTTTCTATGAGGGTAAAGCCTTAAGCCAACTAGGTCAGTTTTATGCTGAAACATTAATTAAAAATAAAGTCGATTTTCAGCATCTTTTTGGCCCTGCCTATAAAGGTTTACCTTTAGCAACCTCAACAGCAATTGCTTTAGCTAGTTTAAATCATCCTGTCACTGTCACATTTAATCGCAAAGAGGCCAAAGATCATGGTGAAGGAGGAGTTCTGATTGGTGCACCAATAGATAGTGGAAATACTATAGTTATTGATGATGTCATTACTGCAGGCACAGCCTTTCGCGAATCACAAAAGCTCATAAAAGACGCCGGTGGGCATTTAAGAGCAGCTATTATTGCTCTTGATAGATGTGAGCGTGGTCAAGGCAATGAATCAGCTATACAAGAAATTGAAAAACAAGGTATTGAAGTTTTTTCAATTATTACCTTTTTTGATTTAATTGATTATTTAAAGAAAGAAAATCTTAAACAAGAGGCACAGAAATTAGAGGATTATCAAGCAAAGTATGGGATTAATTAATAATAAAAATTTCATAATGCTGTATAATTAAACCTTGATTACCCATTGCTGTATCAAGGCTACTAATAAAATATTTAATGTAGTCTTGATACAGCGAAGCGCTGAGTGATTCTGGCATTTAATTACTCATTTTATATCATTCCCGCCTTCACGGGAATGACATAAATTTGAATCACTATGACAGGCTCACTCGGAGCGAAGCGTAATCAAGGAATATAACCTCAACATACTCTAAAAAGCCGCGATATCTATCGTTTTAAGCTTATAGTTTAATTTCTTATTATCGCGAAGAACCGTTAGATTAACTAACTTTCCTACCTGAATATTATTTAAGATATTATATAATTGATCATAGTTATTCACAGGGCGTCCATTAAGCGCAATGATTAAATCACCTAAATGTAGCCGACCCCATTTATCTCTTACAGTACCCTTTAGTCCAGCTCTAGCTGCAGGTGTATTCAGCAAAACCTCAGCGATAAGCACACCTTTATTTATACCTAATTTTTTTGCAACATTAGCACCTACCCATTGAATACCTATTCCTGCAAGAATTACACGGCCATTTTTTATAATTTGCGGAACTAGACGCGCGATATCATCCGCAGGAACTGCAAAGCCAACGCCTGCGGAAGAACCCGAATTTGAATAAATAGCTGTATTTAAACCAATTAGACGACCTTTGCTATCAAGCAAGGGGCCACCCGAATTACCTGGATTAATCGATGTATCCGTTTGGATCATTTCACGAATATTAACACCGCCCACACCGGGAACCTGCCTGCCTAGTGCTGAAATAACACCAACCGATAAACTATGATCCAAACCAAAGGGATTACCAATAGCTATCGTTTTTTGACCAACCAAAAGTTGTGAGGTCTTTGCTAATTCGAAAGGAGCGTAGGATTTTAATAATGCCAAGGCCTTAGGTGATTCAATTTTCAAGACAGCCAAATCTTTACGAGGTTCAACCCCAATTACTTTTGCAGGAACTGTCATTTTACCAATACTTACAGCGAGGTTATCTGCGCCGTTAATTACATGGAAATTAGTGACAATATGTCCCTGCTCATCCCAAATAATTCCTGAGCCCGCACCTGCTGCAACCTGCATTTTTTCATAAGAACGATTTACAACAGTAGCTAGACGATGCACATAAACCACTTTAGGCGAATATTTTTGAAAAATTTCAATTGTATTGCGCTCATTAGGTAAAAGCTCATCTAAATTTGTGGCAGCAAAACTTGGTAATATTATATTTAATAACAAGAAAGATAATAAAACTTTCAACTTCATCAACAAACTCCCTCATTCCGTTAATTTAAAACAAATAAAACATAAATTGACTTTATTGCGTCAATTATGCATTAAATGAAAAAAAATTAACAGAAAAAGGGAATACTTTAGTGCAAATCCCTATCTAAATTAATTTTGTACAGATCACTTTTACTTTTCGTCATTGAGGAGGGCATTAAGATTAGGGGTAACTTAGCATCGCCACTTTCATTGAGTTCTTCTTGAATAGTATAAATTTTACGACGCCTTTTAATTTCCTCTACGGATTGAGAATGCTGTAAATTAGAAGGCGCTGAAAAATAACTTTTCATCATTTCTGCAGTTCCTGTTAAGGCATGTTTATAAGTATCAGAACTTCCTTCTGTATTTTTTACAGCGACAACTTCTGATTGTTCAATATGCCTTAAATAGATTTTTTCTAATAAGTTAGTATGGCGCTTATACATAGACGCTAAATGTTTATTACGCTGCTTTTCATGATCTAATAAATGAGTTTGTAAGCCACCACGTTGATTGCATTCTGTAGTACGTCTTTCTTGTAGTTGCTCTAATTCTTTATCGTATTGTAGAAGCTGCTTATCTATTCCCGCTTTGAGATTATCACAAAGTTCTTTACGCTCTGAAGACTGATTACCCTCAATGATTGCAAGAGATACCTTTGTTGCTATATCTGCATATCGTTGTATTAACTCTGCCTTTTTTTGCAAAATATCATTTATTTTTTCATCAAGATATTTAATAGCTTCTTTATTTTCACCAAGCATTTCATAGTTAATATCAGCCCTTTCTGAGCTATACATTTCAGCACGCATTTTTTCAAGCTGTTGAATTTCTAATTGCAAAGCTATCTTTTGAGCTTTGTCATTTAATAATTTATCGCGGCTTAATAAAAGTTGCCTAATAAAGGCAGATAAAGCAAGTACAACACCAAATACAGCAACACAAATAATAGCCATAGTTACTGGTTCCATAGTAACTCCTTACTTTGAAAATTTAATGCAAATGTACTAATTGAGTATGTATTTCAACATTAAAATGCTTAATGAAATCATCAAAATTATTCACTTGTGGCCATTCATCCGCTCTATCACACATTCTAAGCATTTCAGTTTCAAAAATAGGCTTAAAATTATCATGTAAAAAAGGTTTAACTGTTTTAATATCATCAAAGTTTTTGACAACAACAGTCGCATTTTCTGCAAGATGGGATAGATTAACACGCTCTAAAATAGAAATAAGATCTGCTTGTTCAGCAACGGATTCTTTCATCCAATTTAGTAAAACTGTACGTGGTTTTACGCGAAGTAATTGCTGCCCCTCATTCATCGTTTGCTCCATTAAAACGATTTGAGAGTGAAGCTCGAAGCGAAAACAGCATAAGAAATCGAGAAAACTACTTTCAATTTCATTATATGAATCTTCGCCAAGAAAGCGGGCTATTTCATGTCTAAACATCGTAGCAAAATGACGTTCAATTTCTTTTAAAGTTTCATCGTCATTAGGTTGCTTATCAATAACATAAGCTGTGCTATCAGTTTGTAATACAGATAAATCAGGCAATTCTACATCTGGTAATTGTGATGCTAAAAAAGATAAAAAAACGGGTGTTGGTTTGAGAATTATAACTTCCCATTGAGTCGGTTGCATGATGACGCTCTCCTTGATTTTATTGACTCATCCTGAGTACAGCTTAAAAGCAAAATCAACGCCTTCTTCTCACTACATTTTTCAGAGAAGACTATCAGGTTATCTAGTTTATAAGCCAATAGCAATAGTGTAGACCATATTTTTTATAATTGTTTTTATCCAAAGAAAAGCAATTGCTTGACTTGTACTAACATATCTATATTCTTGCCTCTTTTAGTGTTAGTAAGCTTTAATCAAAATGAGATTTATAAAAAAAATTCTAATAACCCTAACCTTATTATTTGCACTTTTGGGTACCTTTCTTTTTATATTTAGTAAAACGATTAATCTCAAATCTATCAAAGACTATCTCAATAAAGAAATTAGTTTATTAACAGAACAGCAAAGCGAGATTTTAGGCGATGTTAGTTGGCAACTTCTACCCGAGCCAGGTGTAAAAATTTCCAAAGTAAAGATTGGCGAAGAAAACAACCAACAAAACTACTCAGCTTATTTAGATAATTTAATATTTAGGTTAAATATTACCGAACTTTTACAGGGCAAAATTAGTTTTAATGAATTAATTGTTAATGGCTTTGTTATTCATGTTAATGCATTTGCTCATGAAGATAATACTAAAAAAACGTTTATTGCCCCTCCAGAACCCAGTGAATTTACCATCAAAAAAATACTTTTAAGCCAGGGGCAAATTGATTATAAAAAAGAAGCCAAACTTATAAAGTTTTTAAATCTTCAAATTGGTGCAGATAATTTTAATTTGCAGCAAAAAGCTTTCTCTCTTCAACTTAAGGGTAATTTAGAGTTATTGGACAATGAGAAAAAAATAATAAAAACACAGTTTATTTTTAAGGGAACTAGTACGTTAAACAAAGCCTTTTTAAAAAACCCCCTGCAACATCTTAAGGATTTACCTTTTGAAGGACAGTTAAATTTATCTAAATTGTTTTATAAGAAATTTAAAATAGATAGTTTAGAAACAAATATTAAATTAGTAGAAAGCAGTCTACTACTAAACCCTCTATCATTATCACTTTATAATGGTGAATCGATAGGCTCTCTTAACTATAATCTCAAAAATAGTAGCCTCATGCTTTACCAAACAGCTATTAATCTTGATAGTTCCCCTATTATTAAAGCCTTATTTAAAAAAGATATTATTGAGGGTAAACTTGATTTTTCTTTACATAGTTCATTCAATCTAAATAGCGATAATTGGTTAGAAACAGCAACAGGCAATGGTAATCTTGCTATCCACAAAGGTACTATCAAAACCATCAATCTAAATAAAATCGTTGATGAAACAGCTAATAAAATCTCTAATTTAATGAAAGGGATAGCAATAAATATAGCTAGTTTTGGGCAATTTGATAATCCTGAGTTTTATAAAGGCGGAACCCCTTTTAGCCTTATGAGCTTGCAATATGTTCTAGAAAATCAAAAAATTCAAAATCATTCCTTTGTATTACAAACAGATAAACTACAAATAAACGGTGATTTTTCACTAGACCTAAAAAGCGATGCCCTTAAAGGCCAGCTTTTTACCAAGGTTAATCTTAATAATATACAAATAGACCAGATACAAAATTTATTAGGTGGTAATTTTCCTTTATTACTAAGTGGCAGCCTATCTGACCCTTCTTTTGAACCTGATATGACAAAAATAAATCCTATTTTGTCTAAAGCCTGGCTTAAAGAAAGTTTAACCCTACCTGTTAAGCCGCTTGAAAATATTTTGAAACTTATTTTTCATCAACCATGACTAATTTAGAGAGCGACTTTACTAAACCTTTGCTAGCCTGGTATGACAGCTTTGGCAGAAAGGATTTACCTTGGCAACATCCGCGCAAAGCTTATTATGTTTGGCTTTCAGAAATTATGTTACAGCAAACGCAGGTTAAAACAGTAATCCCTTATTTTAACCATTTTGTTGAAACCTTTCCTACTGTAGAACTACTGGCTAATGCATCAGAGGATAAAGTATTTGCACTTTGGGCAGGCCTTGGGTATTACAGTCGTGCTAGAAATTTACATAAGACCGCACAAATTATAGTTAGGGATTATGCCGGTGATTTTCCAAAAGAATTAAAACTATTAGCCGACTTACCAGGAATAGGTCTTTCAACAGCTTCTGCTATTGCCTCTCAGGCCTTTAACCTACCTGAGGCTATTTTAGATGGCAATGTAAAACGCGTCTTATGCCGCTATTTTCTAGTGGAAGGTTATCCAGAACAAAAAAAAATCAAAGACAAGCTTTGGCATTATGCCAAACAATGCGTTTCAACAGAACGCCCGCGAGATTACACACAAGCCATTATGGATTTAGGTGCAACCTGTTGCCTTACTAGAAACCCTCTTTGCGAAAGTTGCCCTTTAAATAAAACTTGTTTAGCTAAAAATAAAGAGCAGGTAAAACTTTACCCTGAGAAAAAACCTAAAAAAGCAATACCTCTTAAAGCGCAGCAATTTCTAGTACTTTATAACCAGTATGACCAAATCTATCTAGAAAAAAGACCCCCTACTGGCATTTGGGGTGGCTTATTTAGTCTACCCTCACTGGAGATAGATGAAAATCCATCTGATTTTATTAAAACTAATTATAATTTTAAAAATAAAGAAATAAGCGAGTTAATAAAAATTCGCCATAGTTTTAGTCATTTTCATTTAGATTTACATGCCCTTGCCATAAAAATTGATTATGGGAGCAAGCAATTAAAAGAACCAAGTGGAAATTGGGTTGATGCCCACAATATTCAACAATTTGGTTTGCCTAAACCAATACAAGACATAGTTAAGTATTTTTTTGTTAAGATGAGCCAAAGGGATTAATTGGCTCTATACGGTGCTTATCCTCGCCGTTATTGAGTATTGGACTCCCTAACAAAGGTATCATTTTAACTTAGACCAAAATAGCATTTTGAAGTTTAACTAGGGATAAAGTATCATCAATGCAAAATTGCTATTCGGATTAGCCATTATGATTATAGTTAAACTAATTTTTAGCCTTGTTGCTTTGCTTTGGGCCGCTAACCATTTAGTTAATGGTGCCTCAGGGGTTGGTTTATACTATAAACTCCCTCCACTCTTAGTCGGATTAACTTTAGTTGCCCTCGGTACTTCAGCGCCTGAAATTATGATTGCGATTAGTGCGTCTCTTGAAGGGAAAACTGACATTGCCATCGGTAATGCAATTGGGACTAACATTGCTAATATTGGTTTAGTCTTAGGCTTAATGGCCATGCTAAAACCCATACGTATTCAGCCTACCTTATTAAAGCGTGAATATCCCTTATTATTTTTAATTATGTTATTCACTTACTCAATTATGTTAAATGGCTATCTTGGAATCTTAGATGGCTGTCTTTTTCTATTAGCAACCATTGCCTTAATTTTTTATTTTGTTTTTATGACTCAAGGCCATAGCTCACAAAAGCAATTAACTATTCAATTTCAAACGGCCATTATCAAAAAAAGAAGTTTTAAATCTTATTTATTCAGCCTGATACTTGGGCTTATTATCTTGCCCTTAAGTGCTCGCTTATTAGTCAATAGCTGTGTTGAGCTTGGCGCCTGGCTTGGAATTAGTGAATTAGTGTTAGGGTTAACTGTTATTGCAATAGGAACTAGTTTACCTGAATTGGTGACCTCTTTGGTTGCAACTGTGAAAGGAGCTGATGATATTGCAATTGGTAATATTCTTGGCTCAAATATGATAAATCTTTTAGCTGTGATGATTTTCCCAAGCCTTATTCACCCCTCTCCCATAAGCCATGCTGTCCTATGGAGGGATATACCGGCCATGTTTATCATTACCTTGATTTTACTTTGGGCTAATTATCATCGGAAAAAAATAAGTCGCTGGCATGGCGGCGTTCTCATTTTAGTTTATCTAAGCTACATTGCCTCTATAATCATTAGTGCATCAAGATAAGGATTCACTCGCGCCTTCACCATAAATCAGGGGTTCAAAAGGATCTCTGTTTTTACGTTTTGGTCTCGATTGTAAAATACGTACAGCTTCTATTGCATCAACCTGCCCTGCTGCTGCAGCTCTATTGATCCAAATCCAAGCTTGTTTTTTATTTTCAACAACGCCTTTACCATAGTAATACATATAACCAATAGCATATTGTGCATCTGGCTGTCCTTTATCTGCTTCTGGTTTTAAACGGATAAAAGCTTGCCTATAATTTTGACTATGAAAACATTTAATGCCTTCTTGAAAATTCAACTGACTTACAGCACAGCTACTCAGTAATAAACTGATTAACAAGAAATTTAACCATAAAACAATGCGGTGCATCTTTAATCCTTGATTAAGGGAGTTGCTTGAGGTTCAAACTCAAGTTTATTTTTCTGTAAACTAATACTTTCAAGTGTACCATCATATAAAACAACAACTGAATTTTTCCTGATAGCTTTAATAACAGCGCCACCAGGCAGAGTATCACCAATAAAGTAATATCTTTCATTATTACCATCACTGATAATAGCCTGTGATTCATTTTTAGTGGCTGAATATAAGACACCCATTAATTTGAAATTGAGCATCGATTCTTTAATTACAGCCTTTGAAAGATCTTTAGGAACATAATTACCAAATAACGCAGAACTAAAAAGGCTTGATTGTGGAGTTAAAGGTTTTAAATGAACAATAGGTTCTGATGCTTCTATTATTTTATCTTTGGTGAAAAATCTTAAAAAAGAGACTAATTCTAGAATCAAAGCAAAACTCGCTAACACAGCAATCAATAGCGCTATCAACTTTTTGGGTTCTTTATATAAGTTTTGCAATAATTTAAAGTTCAACATTCATAATCAATTTTCTTTTTCTACATACTCTAACAAAGCTTTTCTCAAGGAGAAAGGTTTAAAAACTTTAATCAGGATGTAAAAACGAGCTAAAAATGGATTTTTTATCAAATTGTTTTTTCAATATACACCAATCTTGGTATTTATCTGCAAAATGCTTTCGCCAATAACCTTCCTCTATGGTTTGGCCTAAAAAACCGGATAAATATCGCTTTCCACCTTTAGCTAACAAATCTTTATCCAAACCCTTAATAGTTTCAATACAGCTAGGTAAAAGAGGCTCTGAAATACCTGGATTTAGCACCATAATTTCATAAAAATCGTTTTCTTCAGGCAACATAAAAAAACCTCGTTGCTGTATTTTTGCTATAGGCACCACTTGGACAATATTAGCAAAATGAAGTGGTAATCTATCAAGCCATTCGTCTAATACCATTTCCAATTCTCGAGCTTTAATAAAACATTCATACCAAGGGTGAAATAAATCCCACTGTCCTAAATTTTTCATCATCACAAAACGGGAATCATGCCGGTGAAGATAAGAATAAATAGATTCTTCTTGATGATGCAATACTTTCCAAGGTGTAAGCTTAGTCGAAATATCTTCTAAATGAGGTGCTTTTTTTTCAAATTCTTTTGATACGTGAATGACATAAAACCATTCTGCAAAGGGTTTACGATTATCGTTAGCTAAACGAAGGCCTTGTATTGCTGGGGTACAAAAAGCCTCTATAAAATCAGCTTCTGATTTCATTTGTTGTAAGTCATTTAACCATTCTTTTTTATTTAAATAAATAAGGAAAAAAGTTTTAACAAAGGGTCTAGCCTTTCTTAATTTTAAACAAACCTTAGTTATAAGTGCAAAACGCCCCTGCCCTGATAAACAAGCATGAAAAAGAGGTGATTTTTCATCAATTATTTGTATTTGCCCGTCACTTAAAACAACCTCTAAAGCTTTAACATGAGCTGACACAGTACCCAATTTAAAAGAAGAGGCGCCTAAGCCACCGGCAGAAATTACTCCGCCAAGTGATAGATTACAGTTATATGGAAGCACATAGGGAATTTGATTGTTTTTAAGGCTATATTCCAGTAATTCAGCAAAAGTACAATTGGCTTCGCACCAAATGGATTCATCTTCGTTAGCAACAAATCGATTTAATTTTTCAGTATGAAGTATAAAGCCACCATCTTTTGCTAAAGACTGTCCCCCCTGACTTAATCCCTTCCCACGGATAGTAATAGATAAATTTTTATCTTCTGCAAATTGAATAACTCTTTGGCATTCATCAGTTGAATTAGGTTGGCAAAGGGCCAGTGGTTTTGAGAGTAGAATTTTTCCAAAATCCCTAGAAAAAGAAGAAGGCAGATGCTCATCAAAGAGCACTGCCAACTTTGTTTCTTCTTTAAACTGCTTTATGCTCTTCGAAGACCAAGGCATTTGCTGCATGTTTAATACTCCTTTGATTTGCAATTTCCAAACGTTTATTGCAAGCAATAAGTAATCCATCGAACATTTTGCTAAAAGCCTCGTAACACCTATCAATCATTTTTAAGGCCTTTCTACGTACATCTATAGGTACAGGCATTTCATAGATCTTGCGTTCCATTTCTTCTTCAAAAAGAGCATGAGCCATTTCTACTTCCAAATGAGAACTTGAGAAATATTTTAAATTTTTATCTTCACCTGTTTTTTTCACTTGTTTAACTACCTTTTCAAAGAACACATGACCGGAAGATTCTAAGGTTAATAATAAAGCAATGTTAATCAGCTCATTATCAGACGTATAAATTTCAGACATGATTGAATAGGCTGCATCACGAGTAATTTGGGACTCTTTGCTGTAAAGCCAAGCAACATCATCTTTCATACAGGACGCATCATGACATAAATTCCCAATGTATTTTTTATCATGTAAAAACCATTTTTCATGACCAGCATCTTCAAGACGATGGTGTCTTGCTACCTTTTTAAGATAGGGGTCTGTAACTCTTTCCTCATTAATACGTAAAATATCTTGGAAAGTCATCGCCCAAAATGTTAATTCAGGCACAAAATAGCTAATTTCTTCTAAACTATCTAAATGTGACAAAGTTTCAAAAAATGGATGCTGCATAAATTCTTGTTGTTTGGAATCGATATATGTTTGAATCGTTTTCATCGCCGTCTCCAGACATTTTTAAATACAATTTTAACTGTGCAGAAGACATGCCAACTTTTTTAGATAATTACTTTATTTTCTATCCAATAATTCGTATTTTTTTGTGTTTTTCAGGAGGAAACCTCAGGAAGCGCCAAAAAAATGTCCCTGACTTATCATAACTGGCGAAAAAATGGCTACTTATCCCATTAGATTATCAAATATTTTCTATTTTATAGCCATTTATTGCCAATTTATTGGCGTAATTACTAACTAAACTACTTACTTTATGCCAATCTATATCCTCCAATTGTTCGATATCATCCGATATTTTGCTTAAAAGCGTTGATTGTAACTCCCCTATTTTTCTAGCCTCTTCATAAGGAGTATTGGAAAACATCACTAATACATGTTTAGAAATATATTGTTTTGGGTAGCGATGCATTAATTCCTGCTCTATTCTCTTTCTTAAATTAAATCGATTATCACCAATATCTGTTTGTATTTCATGATAATTGTCCATTGACATAGCAGCGACAGCATCCGTATTAGGTTTTCTTTCTTTAAAAAAGGCAGGCATAACTAAAGACCAATTATCCTCAAACTTATCTAATAATTGATTAAGAATACGGCAATCTTCAAAAGCAGAATTCATACCTTGGCCAAAGAAAGGAATAACACCGTGAGCCGCATCACCAATAAGTAAACATTCATCCTTAAGATACCAGTTTGCACATTTAATCGTACTTAAGTGTCCGGTAGGATGTGTAAAAAACTCATTGATTAAATCAGGCATCGCCTCATAAGCATCTTTAAAATAAGCTTTAAAAAACTTATCTACTGAAGCCTCATCTTGTAAATCTGCAAAACTATTTTTACCTTCATTAGGTAAAAATAAGGTTCCTGTAATTGAGTTATCCTTATTAGGATTACCTAAAAGCATAAAGGAATTACGCGGCCATAAATGTAAATGCTCTGGTTTAAAATTCTTGGAGTGCTCTTTGGCTATTGATAACTCTTTATAACTATGAGGTAAAAATTGGCGCTCACCCTCAATTCTTTTTTCTTTAATGAGACAATCTCTTAAAGCTGAAGCGGCTCCATCTGCCCCAATTAAGCGAGAATAACCAACCGTTTCTATTTGAGATTTTTTATTTTCAAAATACAGTAATTTTTTTTCAAAATCGCAGTTAATTAACTTCATATTAAAGTGAAGTTTAATAGAAGGTGCTGTTTCTATTTTATTTAATAAAATTTCATTTAATGCATTGCGAAGTATTGCATTAATATGCTCATCTGGATGCCGCCCAAAAGGCTGGTATTTAATTTGGCCATCAGGAAAATGAATAGCCCTAGCACGCATAGGCACAATAATGTCTTTGACTTCGTCTAAAAGATTAATTGCCTTAAGCCCTGTAATACCGCGGCAAGAAAGCGCTAAATTAATTGATCTGCCTTTATCCGATTTATCAAGCCTTAAATCCTCTCTTGATTCAAACAAATCAATTTCATAACCTCTTTTATGCATATAAAGAGCTAAAAGGCTACCACATAGTCCTGCACCAATAATTGTCAGTTTTTTCATAGATAGTCTCTATTTATACATATTTAGCCTTGATAGAGCCTTAGGCGCAATCAAGGGATAGCTTTAATTGAGCATCTAACTTTGATGTAGAGAAGCTATATCAAAGTTAGATACTCAAAGAAGCCTATTAAAATAAGTTTTGTATAAATTTTTGCAGCAAAAAACATACCGAAGTTTTATGGAATTAAAGAATTGGATATTAGAGCACTGCCGAAGACCTAAAAGTTGCCATAGCAGTAAAGTCTCCGAAGCGGTCTATTTAAAAACCGGGGAATTTCTTTAGATAGTCATCAAGTTCTTTAACGATATTTGGTGCTTTAAAAAAGTATCCCTGTGCATAATCACAACCATTTTTAATTACAAAATCTTTTTGCAATTCAGTTTCAACACCTTCAGCTAAAACTTCTAAATTTAAACTATGACCTAAATTAATAATCGCTCTTGCAATTGCAGCGTCATCACCT
>JAIUOG010000056.1 GCA_020161725.1 Pseudomonadota bacterium | reverse complement strand
TGGTCTTTCTAATTGATGATAATCCAGAGAACCATCACTTCTGGTTGACTCTGCTAAACGTGCTCTATTATGTTGAGGTTGTGATTGCTGATGACGTTGTCTTGTATCCCCTAGTCCAGTGACAATAACAGTAACCCGCATTTCCTCTGTCATTTCAGGATCTATCACCGTACCTACCACTACCGTTGCATCATCAGAAATAAATTCTTTAACAACATCCCCAACCTCTTCAAACTCACCTATAGACATGTCAAGGCCAGCTGTAATATTAACTAATATTCCACGAGCACCTGAGAAATTCACATCTTCTAACAATGGAGATGCTATTGCGGCTTCTGCGGCTTGACGGGCTCTTTGTTCACCTACGGCACTTCCAGTTCCCATCATTGCCATGCCCATTTCAGACATAACCGTCCTAACGTCAGCAAAATCCACATTGATTAAACCAGGACGAGTAATCAAATCTGATATCCCTTTTACAGCACCTAGCAATACATTGTTAGCGGCTTTGAATGCGTTAAGCAAACTAATATTTTTACCTAAAACACTGAGTAATTTGTTATTAGGGATAGTAATTAATGAATCAACATGTTCTGCCAATCGCCTAATACCGTCTTCAGCGGCTAAAGCGCGTTGTTTACCCTCAAAAGAAAATGGTTTGGTTACCACAGCAACAGTCAAAATACCCAATTCTTTTGCTATTTCGGCAAATACTGGAGCAGCACCTGTACCGGTACCACCACCCATACCCGCAGTAATAAATACCATATCAGCGCCAGCAAGGACTTCTTTAATTCTTTCACGATCTTCTTCAGCAGCTTCACGACCAATACGTGGATTAGCGCCTGCGCCAAGACCTTTAGTTAATTCGTCGCCCAATTGAATATGAACTTTTGCATTTGAATTTTTTAGGGCTTGCGCATCTGTATTTGCACAAATAAACTCAACATCATCAATTTTTTCAATAACCATGTGTTCTACAGCATTACCGCCGCCGCCACCAACACCAACTACTTTTATCACGGCACTGTCTTGCTTCGATTCTGCTAATTCAAACATTAAACTCATTCGTTTTTCTCCAATAAATTCAGTGACTTAATTGTCAAAAATTACCGTGAAACCATTCTTTCATACGCATTAAAATGCTTTTGCTATGCTTACCAATACTGTTGGGTACATTATAACCACCTTCGTATTGTTGTTGGAAGCCATGCAGTAATAAACCTACACCAGTAGCTAAAGAAGGATCCGCTGTCGCATCTGCAAGACCTGCTACATGATGAGCAAAGCCATGGCGTACTGGCATTTCAAAACACATTTCAGCCAGTTCAATACCGCCTTTAACACTAGCGCCACCGCCAGTCATCACCATACCAGCAGCAATACGCTCAGCAAAACCACTACGTCTTAATTCATGACGTACTAATGAAAATAATTCTTCATACCGGGCAGATACAACTTCAGAAAGCACCTTAGCTGAGATTTTGCGACCAGGGCGCTCGTTAACGCTTAATACTTCCAGCATTTCATCTGCACTTGCTAGTTCAGGCATTGCATAAGCATGTTTTATCTTGATAGCTTCTGCAGCTTTAGTTGGCGTGCGTAGCGCCATAGCGATATCGTTTGTAACCTGATCACCTGCAATAGGAATAACCGCTGTATATTGAATAGCACCTTCACAGAAAATAGCAATATCAGTGGTACCACCACCAATATCAATTAAACAAACACCAAGCTCTTTTTCATCTTCTGTTAAGACTGCATGACTCGCTGCTAATTGCTCTAAGATAATATCATTGACATCTAAACCACAGCGTCTCACGCATTTTGCTATATTTTGAGCAGCACTAACAGCACCAGTAACAATATGCACTCTAGTTTCAAGGCGAACACCAGACATACCAACCGGCTCACGGATACTGCCTTGATTATCAATAATGAATTCCTGCGGTAGGACATGAAGTATTTTTTGATCCGCGGGAATTGCAACAGCCTTTGCAGCATCAATTACTCTATCTACATCAGCCTGAGAAACCTCTTGATCTCGTATTGCTACGATCCCATGCGAATTTAAGCTTCGAATATGACTGCCTGCTATGCCAGCATAAACCGTATGGACTTCACATCCAGCCATTAACTCGGCTTCCTGTACGGCACGCTGAATGGTATTAACGGTTGCCTCAATGTCAACCACAACACCGCGCTTCAGCCCTTTTGAAGGATGTTTACCAATACCAATGATTTCAATGGATTCATCTGCAGTGACTTCGCCAATTAAGGCTACTACTTTTGAAGTACCGATATCTAGGGCTGTTATAATATTTTTTTCGAATTTTTTAGCCATTGTTGTTCCATTAGTAATCGCTCAATTTTTCCGATAGCCTAAACCATCGCACCTGAAGCAACACTACTACTATGTTCGTTTCCACTGCACCGCCATACCGCGCGGATACCTCAAATCTACACTTGTTAACTGTAAACTACGCCCTGCAAAAACAGCCGGATAGGCTTTACAAAAACGGGTTAAACGCGTTTCTAAATCTTTTTTACCTAGGCGTATTAATAAGCCATTGGCTAAGGTTAGTTCCCAAGCTTCGTTTTCGCGCCATTCTAGCGCTGTTGCATGTAATCCATATATTGATAATATCTTACTCATTTTTTCATAAACTTGTAAGACCTCTTTTTGTTGATTTAAAGGACCACTTAAATGTGGTAAAGGTAAATCCTTAATTGTATCTTCACTTTTAAAGATTTCACCGCCCTCTGCCAACATCATTTTATTCCAGGTCGCAATAGGCGTTTTTTCAACGATGGTAATTTTAAGCGCATCGGGCCAAACTCGCTCTATTTGGGCATCCTTTACCCAATCAAAATGGCTAAGTTCTTTATGAAGTTTATTGACCGAGATGGAAAAAAAACTTTCATTTAGATAGTTAGCTAACACTTCTTCTAGTTGCTTACGGCTAACATGCTGGTAAGTTGCTGCTATTTTAACCGTATTTATGGGAAAACGTGAAGCATCTAACATAAATAGATAAACAAGACGTGCAAATAGGAGGAAAGCGCAAAGAAATAAAAAAGTTAAAAAACCAGTATAGCGTAAACGCTCATTCATATTTTAGCCATTATTTTTATTTTATTGATAGCTAGTTACTAATTGCTCACGATGCTTTTTACGCATTCTTGCAAGATAAATTAATTCATCTAATAGTTCACTATACCCTAAACCGACGGCTTGCCACAATTTGGGATACATACTTATCGACGTAAACCCAGGAAGGCTATTGATTTCATTAAAATAAATATTACCCGTTTCCTCATTTAAGAAAAAATCAATGCGCGCTAGTCCCCTACATTTTAAATTGATAAATATTTGACTTGCAACCTCTTGTAGTTTTTTTAATGTAGGTGCATCAATTTTAGCCGGGACATGAAGCTCTGTTTGTTCAGATTCAAGATATTTCGCAGTATAGGAATAAAACCCATCAGGGTGTTTAACACAGATTTCACCTGCAGTACTTACTTTGGGAGCGATGATAGACTGCCTATTTTCTAATACAGCTAATTCAATTTCGCGGCCCTTAATGAATTCCTCGACTAAAATTGCATCATCGTAACGTAAAGCATCGCTAACTGCATTTTTAAGCTCTGCCATATTTTTTACCTTATGAATACCAACACTCGATCCCATTGAACAGGGCTTAACAAATAAAGGCCAACCTAATTCTTGACTTACAGATTTACAAAAATTGTCTTTTTCTTCTGCCGTAGTATTCGCATCCAATAAACGATATTTTGCAGCTTTAATACCATTTTGGCAGGCAAGGCGCCTTGCAATATCTTTATCCATGCCGATAGCAGATGCTAATACAGGGCAACCAACATAGGCAACATTAGCGAGCTCTAATAAACCCTGCAATGCACCATCTTCATATAAAGGCCCGTGAACTACTGGAAAGATAACATCTGTTTCGATAGCCAATTGGCCATTCAATAATAAATTTGCAAGAGGTTTAGAGTTTTTAGTAACAACTGGTAAAGCCTTACTAAAAGCTAAAAGCTCCTGATAATCATTTTGGAAAAAACAACCTTCTTTATCGATACCGACTGGAGTAATGTTGTATTTGTCATTATCTAAATTTGCTAATACAGAGGCTGCTGAAATTAATGAAATCTCATGCTCACCCGATTTGCCACCGTATAATAATAGCAAATTAATTTTTGACATTTTTTTCTCCAATAATATGCACTTCTTGTATTAACTCTATATTTGTCTGCTGTTGTACAAATTCTTTTACTAATAAGATAAGTGATTCTATATCATCTGCCGAAGCATGGCCTGCTTTATTAATAATAAAATTAGCATGCTTATCAGAAACTAAAGCCCCACCAATTTGTTTACCTTTCAAACCGCATGATTCAATCAGTTTAGCGGCAAAACCACCTGGGGGGTTTCTAAAAACCGAACCACAATTATACTCATTAGTTGGCTGAGTATCTGCCCTATGTGCTAATAATTCTTTAATTAATTTTAAGGACTCTTCCTTGTTTCCTTTTTCAAACCGGCATCGGGCACTAATAAACCATTCATCAGGTTCTAAACCATCCACATAGCGATAGCTAACTTTAAAATCGTCTGGTTTTTTAATGTGAATAGAACCATCACGTTTTAGTGTTTTTACTTCAATAACTTGACGCCAAGTTTCACCGCCAGCACAGCCTGCATTCATTCGCAAAGCGCCCCCCATAGTACCTGGAATCCCAGCCCAGAACTCACTACCTTTTAAACTCGCTCTTGCACAAAATCGAGCCATAGTAGCGCAGGAAACACCGGCTTCTACTTCAATAACATCCTCTTCAACTGCTTTAATTTCTTTTAAGCAGCCTTGAGTTAAAATCACAGTACCTGCAAAACCCGTATCTCTAATTAGCGAATTAGAGCCTAAGCCTAACCATAGGATAGGCTCATCAGCAGAAACTTGCTTTAAGAACGAAATTAAATCATTAAGGCCAGCGGGTTTATACAGCTTTTTAGCAACCCCGCCCACACGCCAAGTTGTATATTCTGCTAAAGGTTCATTTAACAGCAATTGGCCTTGAAGCAGTCCTTTTACTATGATTTCATCTGAACTGTTCACACGGATTCTCTCTCTGCTTGTACGAGATTTAATGCTATTTGACCAATATTACCTGCACCCTGCATCAAAATAACATGCCCATCCTTGATTATTTCATCTAAGGTTTGCCTTAAGTTATCTTCGGTTACTAACCGTGCATTTGGCTTAATTTTCTTTATTTCATTTAATAAAGTTTCACTCGATATACCAGTAATTGGTGTTTCTCCAGCGGAATAAATATCAAGCAGTAATAACTGATCCGCCATACTTAATACCTGCACAAACTGCTGAAATAAATCTTTAGTTCGGCTGTAACGATGCGGCTGGAATACATGCACTAATTTTCTTTCAGGCCAAATATGCTGGAAGGTTTCTACAGTTGAACGAATCTCTTGTGGATGGTGACCATAATCATCAACCACTACAGCAGAACCTTGTTCAAATTGTTTTGAGCCTAACATTTGGAAACGGCGCCCTACCCCTTGGAATTTGAAGAGGCTATCGATAATCGCTTCATCACTGACATTAAGTTCAGTTGCAATAGCAATTGCAGCAAGTGCGTTTAAAACATTATGACGGCCAGGCCACGGAAACTTAATGGCAATTGGCTTATGGGGAGCTGGTCGTAGCACTGTAAATTCACTCATAATACCATTTTGCTTCCAATCAATCGCTCTATAATGCGCCTCTTCACGGAAGCCATAAGTACGAATAGGGCGTTGGATAGCAGGAACAATATTCCTTACTTCCTCATCTTCAATGCAAAGTACCGCTAAACCATAAAAAGGAAGATGATGTAAAAACTCGATAAAAGTATTACGTAGTTTATCAAAACTATCATCATAGGTGCTCATATGATCAGCATCGATATTTGTTACTACCGCCATCATGGGCTTTAAAAATAAAAAGGAGGCATCACTCTCGTCTGCTTCAGCAACAAAATAAGCAGATTTGCCAAGTTGCGCATTAGCGCCACAACTATTTAATTTACCACCGATGACAAAGCTAGGGTCTAAGCCGCCTTCTGCTAAAATAGAACTAACTAAACTCGTTGTTGTGGTTTTTCCATGGGTACCGGCAATGGCAATACCATGACGGAAACGCATTAATTCAGCAAGCATTGCTGCTCTTGGGATCACTGGGATTGATTGCGCGATAGCAGCCAAAATCTCAGGATTATCATGGCCAACTGCTGTCGAACGAACGACAACATCCGCTCCTTTAATATTTTCAACCTGGTGACCAATTTTAACGGATATTCCTAGGGATTGCAGACGCTGTACCGTACGACTTTCACTTAAATCAGAACCAGTGATTCGATATCCTGAGTTATGTAAAACCTCGGCGATACCACACATACCTGCACCACCAATCCCCACGAAATGTATTTGTTCAACCCGCCCCATCCGTGGTGACATGATTTGTATGTTATTCACTCTAATCCCCTTCTTTATGGTAAAGTCGGCTTTCTCAATCCTAGAGCTTGCCAACGATTTTCATGGTCAATACGCAATAAAAGCGCTAATACCACACAGTTAACAACCATACTAGCACCACCATAACTCAGCAAAGGTAAGGTAAGCCCCTTAGTTGGCAAAATACCTGAATTAACACCCATGTTAATCGCCGCTTGCAATCCTAACCAAAAAGTCAGACCATAAGCTGTAAAGGCGGCAAAAAAACGTTCTTGGCTATAGGCATTAAAACCAATCATTAATCCTCTTGCTACTAAAATGCCATACAAGATTAATACCAACAAAACACCTATTAGGCCTAATTCTTCAGCTAAGACTGCAAATAAGAAATCCGTATGGGCTTCAGGAAGATAAAATAATTTTTGTACACTCTCACCTAAACCTAGGCCAAACCAGCCACCACGCCCAAAAGCAATCAAAGATTGGGTCAATTGGTAGCCTGAATTAAATTGATCAGCCCAAGGGTTTAAAAAGGCAGTTAAACGCGCAACACGATAAGGTGATGAAAGAGCAAGCACTGCAAGACTTAAGGCGACAAGTACAGTCAGAATTAAATAATAACGAAGTTTTACACCGGCTAAAAAAAGCAAAGCCATAACAGTGCCTGTTATCACTACTGTAGCGCCAAAATCAGGCTCTAATAAAAGTAAGAAGGCAACAACACCTAAAATAAACATCGGTTTAATAAAACCTAAAACTGTTTTCTCAATGCTGGTTTTTTGACGCACAAGATAACCGGCAACATAAAAGATCATCGCCATTTTAGCTAGCTCTGAAACCTGAATACCAATTGGTCCTAAACTAAGCCAGCGCCGGCTGCCATTAACTGAACGCCCGATTCCTGGAATTAATACCACCACTAGCATCAATAAACATAGGAATAGAAGCGGCATCGAAATTTTTTCCCAAAAGGTACTATCGATACGCATGACAATCATTGCAACGACAAAACCTGCCGAAAGATAAATGGCTTGTCTTAGCAAAAAATGAAAAGGTTGATGGTAATATTTTGTTGAAATCATAATGGAGCTTGACGCAACCATCATAAGGCCAATAATGAGTAAACCAAGAATGGCACCTATTAACCATTTATCGTAAATCGCAACCGCTTTATTTGTTGGTTTTCCTCTTTGGTTATAATGGCGTGGTTGCATACTCACAATTGACCTACCAAATTAGCAAAACATTCACCACGGTGATTAAAATCATTAAACATATCAAAACTCGCACAGGCAGGAGATAAAAGTACTATATCACCTGGTTTAGCTTCTCTCTCAGCCATTTTAATAGCTGATTCAAAAGAGTCTGCTTTAAAAGTAGGTTTTAAATCACCTACCGCTTGTTCAATCTTCAAAGCATCCTCGCCTATCAAAATAAGTGAGCGCACGAAAGTCTTTACATTGGGTCTTAACTCAGTGAAATCAGCACCTTTGCCAATACCACCGGCAATTAAAATAATTTGCCCTTTTATAGCACCACCAATCCCTGCTAAAGCAGAATTAGTAGCCCCCACATTAGTCCCTTTCGAATCATTGATCCATTCAATGTCATTTAGAGTTCTTACCCATTGGCAACGGTGTGGAAGGCCTCTAAAGTTTTTTAGAACATCAACTACCATATTTTCTGGAATATCTAAAACCGATACCAAAGCGCAAGCCGCCATTGCATTTTGCCAATTATGCTTACCCTTGAGACCTGTTAATTCTTGGACATTGAGAATAGGCACATTACCTTTGGCAAGAAATAGTTGCTGCTCTTTTTCAATAATACCCCAGTTATCTTTTTCGGCCATATCCAAACCAAAATTGCTGATAACTGCATCAGGTTTATGAGCGATAGGCAAGGTGGCCTTATCTTCTCTATTAAATACAATAAATTCAGCGCGCTTATAAATAAGTCTTTTCGCCTCAATATAGGCTTCCATCGTATGGTGTCTATCTAAATGATCCGTTGTCACGTTAAGAATGGTTGCCGATTTGAATTTCAAGCTATCTATTAGTTCTAATTGAAAACTCGATAACTCAAGTACCCATAAATCATACTTTTTACCATCATCTAAAAGGTCAAGTACTGGCGTACCTAAGTTGCCGCCGACGGCAACTTTATAGCCTGCCTTTGCTGCAATTTCGCCAACTAAAGTCGTTACAGTCGATTTACCATTGGTTCCAGTAATTGCGATAATTGGCGCTGTAATTTCTTCAGCTAAACATTCTATATCCCCAATCACAGGAATATTTTGCTTTTTGGCTTCAATGACAAAGGGCTCATCTAAAGCAACGCCCGGACTTGCAATAATCATTTTTAATTGTGGATAAAGTGTTAGAGGTAAATTCCCACAAAAAACATCAACACCTGGAAAGCTTTTTTTGAAGTCATCTAGGCCACTAATATCTTGCTCTTCTCTTGTATCGAAAACAACAAAAGGTCTATTACGCTTTTGTAAAAATCTTGCAATTGAATGTCCAGTCTTACCTAAGCCTGCTACCAAATAAAGTTTTCGGTTCATAGCTAAACCCTATCTTAGTTTTAAAGTTGCCAACCCACAAAGAACAAACACAACTGTCATTATCCAAAACCGGACAATTACCTTTGGCTCTGACCAACCTTTTAATTCAAAATGATGATGTAAAGGAGCCATACGGAATAAACGTCTACCGCCAGAATATTTAAAATATCCCACCTGCAAAATCACAGAGATTGTTTCAATTACAAATAAACCGCCCATAATGAGTAGTACTAACTCCTGCTTCACGACAATAGCAACTGTACCTAGGGCAGCCCCTAAGGCAAGTGAACCTACATCCCCCATAAAGACTTGCGCGGGATAGGAGTTGTACCATAAAAAGCCTAAACCTGCGCCCACTAAAGCAGAACAGAAAATAGTGAGCTCACCTGTATTAGGAACAAAGGGAATTGCTAGATAATGAGCATATAAGGCGTTTGAACTTGCATAAGCAAAAACACCAAGAGCCCCTGCGACCATCACTATGGGCATAATCGCTAGACCATCTAAACCATCTGTTAAATTCACAGCATTTGAACTACCAACAATGACAAAATAGGCTAAGAGTGGGAATAAGGGGCCTAAATCAAGAAGCATGTTTTTGAAAAAAGGAATGGTTAGTTCTGTAGTAAAGGGGATATCCTTTGATAGGCAAAGATAGATAACTGCTGCTAAAGCAATTAAGGATTGCCATAGATATTTCCAGCGTCCGGGTAATCCTTTAGAATTTTTACGAACTACTTTGCGGTAATCATCAACCCATCCTACGATACCAAAGCTTGTAGTCACTAATAATACTAGCCAGAGAGCGGATTGCCGTAAATCACCCCAAAGTAAACAACTTACTAAGACAGCAACCAATATTAAAATACCACCCATCGTTGGCGTACCGGCTTTCGATAAATGCGTTTGCGGTCCATCATCTCGAACCATTTGCCCGATTTGCAAACCTCTTAACCATTTAATCATCATGGGTCCGCAAAATAAACCAACTAATAAGGCAGTTAAGGCGGCTAAAATGGAACGAAAAGTAAGGTACTGGAATACTCTAAAGGCATGATACTGTCCTTGAAACAGTTGCGTTAACCAATAAAGCATTGTCCACCTCTTATATATAAAAGTTATGATGCGATGAATAGCTAAAGATTCATCTCTCTTGTTTTACAAACGCCTTGTTAAACTTTAGCGGTTTACCGGCCAAAAAAGCGCAAAGCATATCATAAAACATAGGGAAATCTAAAGTCAGAGTGATTAGATCTCATTATTTTTTCGCGAAAACGAGAATCCATTCCTTCATTGGCATTGATGCCTGTTCATACATAGATCCCCGCCTTCGCGGGGATGACAATTTAAAGGCATTCCTTCCACTTAAAAGTATTTCTCACTTAAAAGTATTCCCTTTCAGCCACTATCCTTTACTTAAGAATTATGTCATTCCCGCGTAGGCGGGAATCCATTCCTTCATTCGCATTGATGCCTGTTCATACATAGCTCCTGCCTTCGCGAGGATGAAAATTTAATATACAGCGCCTAACTTACTTCCATTCTTATATCAGCAGTAATTGGTGAACCACTTTCTCCATTGCAGCCGAGCGAGACCCCTTCACTAAAATGGTGGTATTTTTATCTAATTTTGTCAGCAAATCGTTTGCCAATTCTTGTTGATTGGCATAATGTTTTGCATGCTCACCAAAAGCTTGGCTACTATATAAGCTATTGATTCCACAGGTCATTAAGATATCTATACCATGATCTAAAGCTGATTTTCCAACCTCTTCATGATGTTCTTTAGCATAGGTACCTAATTCACCCATATCTCCTAACACAAGAATACGTTTACCCTGGCGTTTGGCTAAAACATCAACGGCAGTTAACACAGAACGAAGATTAGCGTTATAGGTATCATCAATCACAATGGCTTCATTTTTACCTTTTAGAAAAGTCATACGCCCCTGAACGCCGGAAAATTGACACAACCCTTTTTCAATATCAGAAAGTTCGATACCTGCCGCATAACAACAAGCAGCAGCAGCTAAAGCGTTACGTACCGTATGTTCTCCTGGAACATTTAAACTAATGGCAAGCCGACCATTAGGTAGCACTAGATCAAACTTAGCTAAACCCTCAACATCAAAAGATAAATTTTCTGCAAAAACATCTTTTTTCTTATGGAGTGAAAAACGTAAGACCTTTTTATCTTTTAATATCTCATCCCAAAAATGAGCATAATTATCATCATCATTAACTATCGCAGTACCCGTTTGAGCAAGGCCCTCATAAATTTCACCTTTAGCAAGGGCAACCCCATCGATAGAACCAAAACCTTCTATATGTGCAGGGGCAATATTATTAATTAAGGCCACATCTGGTTTTACAATATCAACCGTATAAGCAATTTCACCCTTATGATTAGCACCTAATTCAAAAACAGCATAGCGATGCTCTTGCTGTAATGCCAAAACACTAAGAGGAGCACCTATATGGTTATTGTAATTCCCTTTGGTCGCGTGAGAAGGCTTAGGTAAAATTGACGCTATCATCTCTTTTACAGAAGTTTTACCATTACTACCTGTTAGAGCAATAATAGGCATTGCCATTTGTTGCCGATGAAAAGTGGCAATTTTTGCCAAAGCGGCAATCGTATCGCCTACAACCACTTGGGGTAAAGACGTTGTGATTTCTCTCTCAGTGATGACAGCAATGGCACCCTTTTCGGCTGCTTCCTCAATAAAATCATGCCCATCAAACTGTTCGCCCTTGATTGCAACAAATAAGGAGCCCGGGCTCACCTTTCTGCTATCTATTACTACATCTTTAATCGAATGGTTTTGTGAAAATAGTGGTTTAGAAAACAAGGAAACAATGTCGTTTAGATTCATGATTTTTATCTTCATTGATTGATTCAATATCAAAGAGCTCTAGAATAAGAGCTCTTTATCACCTTAACCAAAGAACCTTAGACTAGAGCTAATTCTTCCTGGGCTAATTCTTTTCTATAATGATTTAAGCTATCCCCATTAATTGGTTTTCTCTGTTCATCAAGCAAATGCGTATCTAGCCCTTCACTTAATTTTTGAGCCGTTTCATACATGACCTCAAAACGCTCTAGATCAATGCTAGGATTACCGCTGGTTTGCATAAATAAACATAACCCTTTAACAGAAAAGGCACCAATATTTTGCAAATCAAAAACACCGGTGGCTGTTGCTGCAGCAAGGCTACAAAGAATAGGGCCTTGGCCATTGGCTTTTTGATGGCGGTGGAATAATTGCCCTTCACCAAAACGAAGACCTGCTGCTAAAACAGTTTGCAGCAATTCATAACCTGCTAATTGTTTATTTTCTTTAGCTAATAAAAAGAACATTAGTGAACGATTTTTTTTGCCAAGCTTAGGCGCTTCTTCCTTCTTGCTTTCTTGAACTTCCGCTATGGAAGAATCATCACCCAAAGTCGGTTTGGAGGCCTCTTTGAACCCCTGAACCTGCACCGATGCAGGATCTTCTTCTGAATTATCATCAGTACTAAGCTTACGTACTGCAATAATATCATCAAAAGGTTTCGCATTATCGGCTTTTGCTATAGGCGGACGATAATTATTTGGCATTAACGATTTTCTTCTTGCTTTCATTAAACGGCCAATGGCAACCACAACCCCAATGAGCAATAGAACATTAAGGACAAGACTCCAGTTCAACTGCATGCTTTACTCCTAAATTTAGCGCTTTTTATGATTCAGTCATAGTTAAGGCCTGTTCCACATCTACTGCAACTATACGAGAAACACCAGGTTCACGCATAGTTACCCCAATTAAATGATCGGCTAACTCCATTGTTACCTTATTGTGAGTAATAAAAAGAAACTGCACTACAGAAGACATTTCTTTTACTATTTCACAAAAACGCCCTACATTTAGATCATCTAAAGGCGCATCTACTTCATCTAACATACAAAAAGGTGATGGATTTAACTGGAAAATGGCAAATACTAAAGCAACCGCTGTCATTGCCTTTTCCCCACCAGAAAGTAAGTGTATGGTTGAATTACGCTTACCCGGTGGCTGCGCCATCACCATAACCCCTGCATCTAACAAATTATCAGAGGTTAATTCTAATAAAGCTTTACCGCCGCCAAAAAGGCGTGGAAATAAGCTTTGGAAACGTTGATTCACTTCGCTAAAAGTAGCTTTAAAACGCGACTCTGTTTCCCTGTCCATTTTGTCAATCGCTGTTTCTAATACAGCCATTGCTTCCATTAAATCATTGTATTGTTCGTCTAGGTGAATTTTTCTGGCATTTTCACTTTCATACTCTTCGATTGCCGCTAAATTAATTGCACCTAATTGTTTGATTTTATCTACAATATCCTGCAAATCGCGCTCACGCAACTCTTGCGTTAAACCAGCTGGAATATTGGCGAGCAAATTTTCAACCTGCTCATTTAATTCATGCAAAGATTCTAAAAAGCCCTCTCCTCTACTTTTTAGAGCCTGCTCTTGTAAAAGTTCGGTTTGACTTTGTTCTTGAATGGCCTTTGCCTCACGCTCTTCATCACGAATTAAGATTTCTAATTGATTAAATTGCTGCCCAAGCTCATTTAATTGCTCTTTATCAATATTTAATCGGTCTTGATATTCCTGATGCTGGCCTATTTTTTCTTCTAAATTTGTTTTTAAGCTGGAATCAGGTTCTTCTAATTCAATAAGCCGCTCGGTGAGTTGTTGTAATTTATCTTCCACTAAAGCTAACTGTCTTGTATCCTTTTCTTGATTAGCTTGTAATTGTTGAATCTTTAACCGCTCTCTATCTACATCTAATTGATTTTGGTGAAATTCCACTCGTGCTTGGTTTAAAGCATTTTTAGAATCCTGCCATTTATTTGAAAAAATAGTTTTCTCATCGTTTAAGCTTGTTTCAATATCTTTCGCTGCCAGAAAATCTTTTTCTAAAAACATTAATTTATCAGCAAAACCAAGCTCTTCTTCTTTAAGCTCGGCAATTCCATAGTTAAGCTCTTCTATCTCGTCTTCAACCGATTTTTTCTTAAGTAAAGAATCTTCAATATTTTTTCTTTTAAGTTGGATATCTGCCTTAATAGCGCGCAATTGATCTTGATTAAAGTTTAAGCTTTCCTTTGCTTCAGAAAGCTTATCTTCGTTTTCTTTAATAAGCTCTAATAAATCCTGACGCGTTTCTTTTAATAAATGAAGCTTAGACTCGCTTTGTTCTATTTCTTCTTTTAGTTTTTCTAATTTTTCATAAAACTCAAAACCAATATCCGTTGCTGCATCACCGGCTTTTGCTACTTTTACCCAGTCTTTAGCTAACCAAAAACCATCTTGGGATATCACTGATTCATGAGGTTCTAATTGTGGAACTAAAGCGATTGCCTCATTTAAAGAATCTTTAAGATAAATAAAGGTTAATTTTTCATGCATCGCCAAAGGTAAATTTTCAATAACATCAACTAAGCGCAATTGCTCTACTTTTTCATGCTTGCTTTTTTTAGCCGAAAGAAAAAGAAGATTCCCTCCCCTTAAATCAGCAAGCTCTTGCCAAAGTGGTTCCATCGAATCAAGAACAATGGCATTGAGTTCTGCTTCTAAAACTAATTCCGCAGCAAACTGCCATTCTTTTTTTGCTTTGATAGTTTCAATAAGACGAGGCTTTGCTGTCCATTTTTGTAATTTTTCATTGTCAGGAATAATTAAGTCTTTGGTCTGTAAGGCCTCTAATTTTGACTTTTCTAGATTGAGTTTATAGAAGGCATCTTGTTCTTGATGTAAGGCATTTTCATTATCACGTGCCTTTTCACGCAAAAGATTATTATTTGCCTGCCATT
>JAIUOG010000055.1 GCA_020161725.1 Pseudomonadota bacterium | reverse complement strand
AGAAGAAACAACAGAAGCAAGCAAAAAACAAATGGACTTAAGCAACTTGTTTGGGTTGTTGTCGCCTTCGTATCAGGTTATTTTACAGCAGCCGTATTTGATTTAAACAGCTTAAATCGATGGCTAAATTCCAATGTTATTGCTAATTCCAATACGGGATCTAACACCTCAAATAAGCTTGTGGCAAAACAAGAAGCGCCTAAACCTAAGTTTGAGTTTTATACGCTTTTAGCAAAAGATCCTAATAAGGTTGCAAGCCTTCCTAAGCCTGCGGTTGTTGCAGAGCAAAGGCCTTTAACGCCGACTCCTATAGTTGCACAAGCCCCAGTAACTCAAGCCCCAGTCGCTGTAGCACCACAACCTGCATTAACAACCCAAGCGAGACAGCAGGCCAAAGCACCTGTAGTTGCAGCGGCCACACCAGCTACTCCTGTAAAACCTATTGCTCAAGTTGATTTAAGACAAGCAAAAGAAACTTTTCTAATTCAAATTGCATCCTTTAGAAATAGGCAGGATGCTGAAAAATTAAAAGCCTCTTTGATTTTAAAAGGTTTTGATGTAAATGTTGCCATGGCAACACAAAACCAAGCTAATTGGTATCGTGTCATTGTTGGTCCTTTTGCATCACGAAATGACGCTATGAAAACGCAAAACATACTAGCTAGAAATGAGCGCATCCAGGGCATGATTCGTAAAGTTGGTTAGCAGAGCCTCTGCCTCGCAAAATAAAATGGAATTTTAAGATGTTCCTCCTAAAAGGATAGGCACTCAATTCTACAGCTAATATTAACCATCATGATCTAGTGACTTAGGCATGCTAATTAAGGTTTATTTATGGCTATTAAACATCTTCAATTTTTTCTACCTGATATCGAATGTGCTGCTTGTATAGGTGGCATTGAGACTGCTTTAAAAGATACAAAGCGATTATTTATTAGACGATTTAATATTGATATCAGAAAAAAAATTCTTCATGTTGATGTGAATGATATGCCAGATGTTAATAGTAAAAATATCTTATCTGTGGAAGAGTTGAAAGAAATCATTATTAATATTGTTAAAGAAACTGGTAATGGTTGTATTGATAAAAACAAGGCTAAGCAAAAACCAAAATCGTTTTGGACTAGCCATTTATTTTTAGGTTTAATCGGCGCTATAGCTGGTATAGCTTTAATGACTATTTCTATTGCTTTTCCTCTTTTACCACTAGGTGCTTCAATTGCAATTGCCGTAGCTGGTACGGTTTTAACGCTCGTTCTAGGTGCCCCTTCTTATTATTCTGCCTTTAAAAAATTATTCAAATCAGGCACTTTAACAATGGATACGCTTTTTACTGTGAGTACTCTAGCTGTACTTGGCGTATCTATTGCTGCTTTTTTTGTGCCTGGCTTATCCATGATGTTTGAAGCAGGTTTATTAATTTTTGGTTTTCGTCATATTGGCCTTGCTATTGAAGAAACTATCCAATCTAAAATTGATGATGATGAACCTGAATTTCTAGATAGATTGCCTGAGGAAATCTTGGTTGTTGAAGGGCAGCAAAAAAACACTAAAAAACTGATTGAACTCAAAGCGGGGGATAGAGTTTATTTAGAAGCGGATAAACAAAAACCGACTAATAAAGTTTATATTCCTGCTGACGGAATAGCTAAAACGGAAGCAACTGTCTATGAAACCATTTACAATGGTGCTGTTACACCAACCAAGTTACAAATAGGAGATAAAGTTCTTGCAGGTATGTATTTAGCTGAAGACTCAATACCTCTAGAGCTTGAGTTAAGTAAAGTATCGGTTGTTTTGAAAGCAGGAGATGATGTTCCAATTGATTCTGTATGCACCAAAATAGAAAAAGATTGCCAACTTGAAAATGGAACTCCTATAAAAGTAGGTGATAATTTAGCAAAGTACGCTACCTTGAGTGAAAAATCATCACCCATTCTTGTCGACATAGATAAAGAAGTGGCTTTTTTTTCCCATTCAGCAAAATTAGATGCAAGTCTTGATAATGCTCGCTATACAAAAGCACCAATTGAGCTAATTACGAATCGAATTTTAAAATTCTTTATTCCTACAGTTATTATCATCGCAATCTTAGCCGCAGTTGCCGTGGGCTATTATCTTATTCCTTTTTTAGCGGTTAAATGTGCAGTCGCTATTTTAGCCTCAGCCTGCCCTTGTATTTTAGGTTTAATCAATTCTTTAGCTATTCAGGTCGGTTTTAAAAAAGGAGTGGCTAATGGTGTTTATTTTAAAACGCATGAAAAACTAGAATCGGCCTCTGGTATCACTGACGTTGTTTATGACCTTAATCGAACTCTGACCACAGGAAATCCTGAAGTATCTAAGATAGCGTTAAAAAAAGGGTTAAATTACGAAGATATTTTAAAAGACATAGAATTGCTTGAACGTGATTCAAAACATCCTACTGCAGTAGCAATTAAAGAATACATCGAGAAAACCCAAATTGCACTTTCAGAAGAATTTTTAGACTCTCCTTTAACGCATCATGCAGGTATGAGAGGCAAAATAAATAATGTTGATTATGCCATAGGCAGCGAAACTTTAATAAATGAGTTAATGATCGGTGCTACCAACGAAGAACAAAACAAATTTAAAAGAGAACTTGCAAGAAAAATAAATCTTGAAAATGATCAATATGTTGTTTATCTGGTTCGAGATAAAGAATTAATCGGTTATATTATTCTTCGCGATCCTCTTCGTGATGGCGCAAAAGAAACAGTTAAAGCGTTACAAAAAATGGGTAAAACCGTACATATCTGTACAGGCGCTGATGAAGCAACTGCAAAGCGCTATGCTAATTCATTAGGTATTAATCATTTTTCTGCTGAATGTGTTAGTTATAGTGAGAATGAAGCGATTAAAACAAAATCATCTTATATTAAAGAATTACATAGAGATAAGAAGAAAAAAGTTTGCTTTATAGGTGATGGCGACAATGATGCCTTAGTGCTTGCAGAATCTGATTTTGGCATTGCAGTTGGTCCTAATGAAATGGCAAAAGCGAAAGCCTCAGCTTATTTAGACGACTCTCAATTGAAAAAGACCGGCTTAAGACCTATCGCTAATATTTTCAAAATAGCTGAACAAACTGTATCTAATATTAAACAGAATTTAGGTTTTACTTTAGGCTATAACTTTTCAGTTCTCATATTAAGTGCAGTTTTATTATTAACATTCGGTTTTGTTTTAAACCCTGCAATAGGGGTTGTTTTAATGGTGACACAAGCATGTTTAGTCTTATTAAATATTTTGTATTTAAAACATCAATCACTTTCTTTTGATTTAAAAGAAATTGAAAAAAATAATGCCAAAAGCGAGGTAGAGGATAATAATTTCACCTATTCTCAAATGAATGGGCTTGGGGTAGCAAATGGCATTTCATTCATTGATGACAATGAAATGAGAGACGAACCTATAATAACATTTCCTTTTTCAATACCACCTACATCGGGTGATACAGTTCCACCACTTTCACTAGCCCCAGTCTATTAAGCATATTTAGGATGTGGAAGTAATTTATTTTAAATTGTTTGGTAATTGAATATAATGTGCAATTTTTAAAAATATTTTTGGTTATAATCTCACAAAACTTTTAAGGCTTAGCCTAAGCAATATTTATTATTTATACTGATAATTTAGACTTTTGTAAGCAGCTTAATTTGCCTTTGGGCGGTCAGTTATTCCAAGCAATCGTTCAATATATTCCTATTCCTGGCACTTCACAATTTGTAAGTTATGAGTTTTTAAAAAGCACCTATACAAGCTGAAAATATATTTGGTCAAAATTACACGATTGCTCTAAGAGATTTAATTATCAAAATAGATCCCTCTCATTATTTCAAGATTATGTAGAGCTTTTCGAATTTGGCGGTAACAGGTCGTTATTTGAGTTTGATTAGTTTACTGACCCAGCATAGGCTGCTAGGTCAAATAATTTCATCAGGGTGGGAATCATTGCTAAGATAAAGTCTTTATTCAATCAAACTATTTGATACAGCATGATAGCCTGCATCAACATGTAAAACTTCACCGGTGATTCCAGAAGCTAAGGATGAGCATAAAAAAGCAGCACTATTACCCACTTCTTCAGCTGTAATATTGCGTTTTAAGGGGGCTACATCGGCATAGGATGACAAAATTTTACGTAAATCTTTAATTCCAGCAGCAGCCAAAGTTTTAATAGGGCCTGCTGAAATAGCATTGACTCTTAAGCCACGTGAACCAAGGCTTGCAGCTAAATAACGAACAGAGGCTTCAAGACTTGCTTTAGCAATACCCATCACATTGTAGTTGGGAACTGCTTTTTCAGCACCATAATAACTTAAAGTTAAAATAGAACCTTCTGTTCCTTCCATCATTGGTAAGGCTTCCTTAGCTAAAGCGACAAGGCTATAGGCACTGATATCATGTGCTATACGGAAACCTTCGCGGTTTGCATTATCAATATAGTCACCCATGATTTGATCGGCTGGGGCATAAGCTACGGAATGGATAAGAATATCTAATTTATCCCATTGTTTGGATAGTTGATTAAATACTTCTTTGATATCAGCATCGTTAGCAACATCACAGGGGAAACATAAGCTTGAGTTGAAATCAGCAGCCATGTCTTGCACGCGACTTTGTAACTTTTCATTCTGATAGGTAAAGGCAAGTTCTGCACCCTGTTCATGAAAAGCTTTGGCAATACCATAAGCAATAGAGCGATTAGAGGCTAGTCCTACGATTAAAGCTTTTTTGCCTTTTAGAAAGCCCATGTTATCTCCTTAACCTTTAAAATGATTAGCAAGTAATTCTCGCATTTTGGCTTGAATCATGTCAATAGCAATTCTATTCTCACCACCTCGGGGAACAATAATATCTGCATAACGACTGGAAGGCTCAATAAATTGCAAATACATCGGACGTACCGTTGTTTCATATTGATGAACAACGGATTCAAAAGAACGGTGTCTTTCGACTACATCACGTTTTAATCTGCGGGTTAGACAAACATCTAAAGGGGTGGACATAAAAATACGAATGTCCATAATTTCTCTTAATGCTTTATCAGTAAAAAGCAAAATCCCTTCAAGAACAATAATCGCATGTTGCCCAACTGGTCTTGTTTCACTTAAACGCATATGTTGAGAGTGCGAATAAATAGGAATATTAACTGTTTCGCCCTGTTGTAATTTTGAAAGATGCTCACAAAGAAGAGCATGATCAAAGGCTTCAGGATGATCGTAATTAATTTTCTCTCTTTCAGCAAAAGGAAGGTGGCTATTATCTTTGTAATAGGCATCTTCTGAAATAACAACCACTTGCTCTGAACCAAGTTCATTAACAATGGTATTGGCCAAAAGGCTTTTTCCGGAGGCCGAAGGGCCAGAGATTCCAATAATGATGGCTTTTTTGCTCATAACAGTATGCTTTAGAATTTTGTGCAATGGTAAGACTTAATCAAGATAAATTCAATTAATTTATTAGGGGGTAAGTCTTTTAATAAACGGTTAATAGTTTATAGAGGCAAGTTTTTTAATAATAGTATTATTATCGCTCATTTGTTTAGTAAATAGGCTTTATCAAAAGACTTGAGTCTAATAATCGATTCGGTTGGATTTTAGTAGTACGTATAAGGCGCCATTGCCTCCATGTTTGGCTAGGGCACTGTGAAAGGCCAGTATTTCGTCAAATTGTTTAAGCCAGCGATTGACTAGATTTTTTAGAATCGGGGCATCTCCCTCGATGCTGCCTTTACCGTGTATAATAAGCAAGCAGCGTTTATTTTGTTCATGGTTTTTGTTAATAAAATGAATGAGTGCTTCTTTGGCTGCTTCTTTTTTTAAACCATGTAAATCGAGGCGGGCGTCAATCGGAATTTTGCCTTGTTTTAATTCTTTCATACGTTTACTAGGTAAACTTGTATTGGAATAAGATAAAATGGATTCTGCTTTTACGGGGTCATAGTAATAATCGGAAAGATAAAGAGAAGGGCTTGTTTTTTTAATTTCTTTGGCAGGCCTGTTTCTAACTAAAATAGGCTTAAGTTCTTTTTTAGTTTCAACTTTATTGGATTTTTTCAAAGGTTTGACCCCTTGCATCATTTGGCTCAATAAAGCCTTTTCTTCATCAGATAGCGACATTTTAATGCGTTTAAAAAACCTAATTAATAAATTATAAGGTAAAGATTGTAATTTAGGAGCCAAATACAGAAAATTTAGTACTTTTAGGTTACAATCGAACAAATATCTCAAGGATATTTCAAGTACTAAGCAGCCTGGGTGCAGCGAAGCGAAACCCGGGTATCAGCTTTTCAAGCTTGCACCCAGGCTACTGTAAATATCACAGTTTGAAGAAACTTGGGTATATTTAAATATTTTTAGTCAATTTTTCTTAAAGGCTTCAACATGGCAGATTTTCCAATAGAAACAGCATCTTTTCAAACAATCTTAGATTTTATTCGCTATGGTATTAGTTTGGCTAATAAGTCCGACCTTTATTATGGCCATGGTACTGATAATGCTTTTGATGATATCCAAGCTTTGATTCTTGGCTCTTTAGACTTGCCTTTTGATGTTGACGACTCTTTTCTAAATGCACGCTTATCAGAAACTGAAAAAAAAGACTTAACAGAAAAACTGAAAAAGCGTCTTATTGATAAGCTGCCGGTTCCTTATTTAACAAATAAGGCTTATTTTTGTGATCTTGAATTTTATGTCGATAACAGGGTTCTTATTCCACGTTCTCCAATTGCGGAATTAATTAAGCAACAATTTTCGCCCTGGATTGAAGCTGAAAATGTGGAGGCGATTCTTGATCTTTGTACTGGCAGCGCTTGTATTGCTATTGCTGCTGCAATGTATTTTCCTTGGGCTGAAGTGGATGCCTCGGACATTTCTAAAGATGCCTTAGCTGTTGCTGCTATCAATTGCAAAAAGCATGGTTTGGAAGGGGATCTTAATCTTATTGAATCGGATTGTTTCGATAAAGTTCCTGCAAAAAAATACGATCTTATTATTTCTAACCCGCCCTATGTGGGGTATGAAGAAATGCAAACTTTACCTGAAGAATATAACCATGAGCCTAAATTAGCCCTAGAGACTGAAAATAATGGTCTGGCAATTGTTGAAAAAATTCTTGCAAAAGCCCATGATTATTTAAACGACGGCGGTATTTTAGTGGTCGAAGTAGGTAATAGCGAAGAAGCCCTCTGCGAGCATTTCAGTGATTTAGCCTTTACGTGGCTTGATTTTGAACAGGGCGGCCAGGGTGTTTTTTTACTCACTAAAGATCAATTGAAAGCTCATTTTAAGGCCTAATTTATGAGTGGTAATAGTTTTGGGACATTATTTTCTGTCACAACCTTTGGTGAAAGCCATGGGCCAGCCATTGGTTGTGTAGTAGACGGCTGCCCTCCTGGTCTTCCTTTGTCTGAAGAAGATATCCAGCCCTTTTTAGATAAAAGAAAGCCTGGCCAATCTAAGTACACTACTCAACGACGTGAAGAAGATAAGGTCGAAATTTTATCAGGCGTTTTCGAAGGTTTGACAACGGGAACACCTATTGCCTTGCTTATTCGAAATTCAGATCAACGTTCTAAAGATTATGAGGATATAAAATCAAGCTTTCGACCGGGGCATGCTGATTTTACCTATCATCATAAATATGGACATCGTGATTATCGTGGGGGAGGGCGCTCATCAGCAAGAGAAACAGCAGCCCGTGTTGCTGCAGGAGCTATTGCCAGATTATATTTACAAAAAAAACTTAATATTGGAATTATTGGCTTCCTTGAAGAGATGGGTGATATAAGGCTTGATTTTGTTGATGAAAAAGAAATTTCAAATAACCCTTTTTTTTGCCCGAATAGTCACCAAATAACTAAGTTAGCTGATTATATTACTCAATTAAGGCGAGAAGGTGATTCAGTTGGGGCTCGTCTTAAAGTCATCGCAAAAGGGGTTCCAATTGGTTTGGGTGATCCTGTTTTTGATAGGCTTGATGCGAATCTTGCCTTTGCTATGATGTCAATTAATGCGGTAAAGGCAGTGGAAATAGGCGCAGGCTTTGCCTCTGTTAAGCAACGAGGTTCAGAGCATCGCGATGAAATTACTAAATCAGGCTTTATGAGCAATAATGCAGGTGGAATTTTAGGTGGTATTTCAACTGGACAAGAGGTGGTTGTCAGTATGGCTGTTAAACCAACCTCCAGTATTGTAAAGCCTGGTCGTACAATTAATACCAAAGGTGAAGAAGTTTCCATTGTAACCAAGGGGAGACATGACCCTTGTGTAGGAATTAGAGCGGTTCCTATTGCAGAAGCGATGATGGCTCTGGTATTAATGGATCATTATTTGCGTGATAAGGCACAGAATCATTAAGATTGTACTTCCGCTATCCTGCTCCAGGATACCGCGGACAAGCCACGGTACTTAGGGGGAAGAGACAAGGCCTGGTCATGTCGATCTTATGAGGCACGAGTGGGTTTTCTGGTAATAATTTGGATGGAGTCTTAGTGCTATATAACGACGCAATGAGTTTCCGTAGTGATCTAATCAAGACCAATAATTTTAAAAGAGGAAAAAATGGCTAGACGTTTAAACATTGCTATCGTAGGTGCCACGGGTGCTGTGGGTGAAGCGCTTTTATCAGTTTTAGAAGAGCGTAATTTTCCTCTTGATAAGCTTTATCTTTTAGCAAGTGAACGTTCTGTTGGCCGAACCATGGTTTTTAAAAACCGTGAATATCCAGTCGATGATTTGCACGACTTTGATTTTTCAAAAGCGGATATTGCCCTTTTTTCAGCAGGTAGTGAGATTTCCAAAGTTTATGCGCCGATTGCTGCTGCAGCAAACTGTGTGGTTGTTGATAATACTTCTTGTTTTCGTTATGAAGATGATATCCCCTTAGTTGTACCTGAAGTTAATGCGCATCGTATCGCTGATTATAAAAAACGAAATATTATTGCTAATCCTAATTGTTCGACTATACAAATGGTGGTAGCACTGAAGCCTTTACATGATGTGGCAGGCATTAGCCGTATTAATGTAGCAACTTATCAAGCGGTATCGGGTACGGGTAAAAAAGCAATTTCTGAGCTAATTTCTCAAGTAGGTGAGTTATTAAATGGCCGTCCTGTAAAACCTTCTGTTTATCCGCAGCAAATTGCCTTTAATGTCTTGCCGCATATTGATGATTTCCAAGACAATGGTTATACCCGTGAAGAAATGAAAATGGTTTGGGAAACTAAAAAAATTATGGAAGATGAGGCCATTTTGGTAAACCCAACCACGGTAAGAGTCCCTGTTATTTATGGTCATTCAGAAGCCTTACATGTTGAATTTAAAAAACCTTTATCAGTTGCAGATGCACGCAAGCTTTTAACTAAAGCGCCTGGAGTAAAATTAGTTGATAATGTTGCGAAGTTAGAATATCCAACAGCTTTGAGTCATGCCGTTGGTAAGGATGAGGTTTTTGTGGGTCGTTTAAGACAGGATATATCGCATCCTAATGGTTTAAACATGTGGGTTGTTGCTGATAATGTTCGCAAAGGAGCCGCAACCAATGCAGTGCAAATCGCTGAGATTTTGCAATCTGAGTATTTATAGAGCAGTTGGTGTATAATAAAAATTATGAACACTAAAGTACGCCTAAATAGCACTTCTGTTTGGCCTCCTAAAGGTCCTGATTCCTTCTTGCGTGAAGAAAGCTTTTCTATGGAAATGCAAAGACGTGAATCAGAGCAACAGGGGCAGCGTAAATTAGCTAAAGTTCATGTAAAAGAACATGAAGAGCCTCCTGCTGAAACCTTAGGCAATGAGGGTAAGCTAGAAAATGATATACGTGAACATCCCATGTTTGCATTAAACCAGCGCTTTGATGGCGTTGATAAAACTAATACCCCCGTTCCAGCCCTTGATCCTGAATCTAAAACCAAATTTGAAAATGAAAAACGTGAGCAGGAGAAAGAAAAGCAATTGCGCTTAGGTAATATGCCGCAATTTGGTAATAAATATACACCTAAACCATTATAGGATCATAAATGACTATCGCCAATGATATCATTAGGTCGCGTATGCCTGAATTTGATTTTTATCTTCAGCAGGGGGAGTCTTTAGATGATATTGATGAATATGGTTTTACCCCATTGATAGAATGCGCAATTATGCAGGATTTAAAAATAGCAGAAGCGCTTCTTGCTCGTGGTGTTAATGTCAATAAACCGGATGTAACTGGTCGAACTGCATTGCATTGGGCTATAGATAATAACAACCTTGAGTTTGCTCGTTTATTATTAAAAAATGGTGCTAATGCCAATGCTTATACTTCGGCCGGCTTATCTATTTTGGTTTACCCTCTCTTGCGTGCTCAAAATAATATAAAACATTTACTTTATCAGCATAATGCCAAGATTGATTTTGCCCTTGATTTTATCAATGGCAAATTGTTAGGGCATCGTTTCGAATTAAAGGGCTATGTTGATATAGTTAATGGTGACAATGAGTTTATTGAGCTTGATTACGAAGGTTTTATCTTAGAGTTTACGGTGGCAATTGTAAGAGATTCCTTAAGGCGTTTTACGTCGAGTTTTTCAACTCGTCATATGCGTCAATATTTTCCTTATTTAAATCATATTACCGATAGTTTAGCGGTCGCATCGGAATTATTGCAATTTCAATTAACACCTCAATTAGGCGAGCAGCAGAAACGAAGGATTTCTCAGTTTTTGCAATTACCGATGTTGATTTTGCCTGCGGCGAGTAGAGGACATGCTCTAGGCTTTGTTAAGTTTGGTGATTTTTGGGCAAAAATTGATAGAGGTGAAAATAGCTTGAAAGAAGGTTCGGTTAATATTTATCGAATGGCTAAAAAAGATAATTTTAATCTTAATTTCATAGAAAACTTTCTTTATAAAAAACAAAGCCGTGCTTATTTTCACGAACAAATCAATCAAGAATTAGGTTTAGTGCCTGTTTTGCAATTACCTATTAGTTCACAAATTACCGGAAACTGTTCTTGGGCAAATATACAAGCCATCATTCCTGCGGCTTATGTGATGCAGGAATTAACTTATGATGGCCTGTCTGAAACTACGGTTAATACCGCTGTTGAATTATATAAGCAATGGGTAGAATGGGATCAGGATAGGGCTTTAGATGAATGCATACACCGCTTTTATTTAGCTGACCCTATCCGTAAAGCAAGCTTTGCAGCAATGCTTGGAGCCGTTCTTTTCCAAGCCTGCGATTACGATAAGCCACATCATATTGAATGGGCAGAAAAAATTTTACCTGTTCTCACTAAATCAGATTATTACTATATTCTTCAAAGTTATTTAGATGTCTATTGCATTAAACGTTTAACAAGACGCGGTAATAATTTATTAAAAATACTCGATGATTGTGGATTTAATCCGCAAATTAATGTGACAGCCATAGCTACGGGGTTGAAAAAAGAATAGGCGCTTGGAGGTGCTTATATGCAGGTAGATAGTGGCTGATAAAACCTTCATTTCATTAAAGTTCTTCCAAGACAACAAAGTATTACTTCTTCTGCACCTGCTTTTTTTAAGGTTTTAGCTAACTCATTTGCAGTGCTGCCTGTTGTAAATAAATCATCGATTAGCATTATTTTTTTATGGCTTAATTTTAAAAGGCTAAATGAATCTTTGATATTCTTTTTTCGGTTGTCAGCATTAAGATTAGCTTGCGCTTGTGTATCTTTATGCTTGATACAAGCCTTTAAATCATAAGGAATATTAAGCTTTTTAGATAAATATTTAGTTAATAGTACCGTTTGATTAAATCCCCTTTCTTTTAAGCGCGCAGGATGCATGGGAATAGGCATGAGGCAGTCGATATCTAATTTAGTTTTCTTTAACTCTCTAAGCATGAGTTCCGCGAAAAATTGAGATAAATAAATCGCTTTTTGGTATTTAAATTGATGTAAAAGATAGCGGAAAATATCTGAAAATTGATAGGGAATGATAGCCTTATCAATAAAGGGTTTTTCTTTAATACATTGACCGCAAATAAGTAATCTTTCATCCGTTAAAGGATTAGCACAAAACTGACAAGCAGTACCCAATGGAGTGAGTAATAATTGGCAAGAATCGCAAACTGGAAAAGAGTCAAAATGCTTCTGATTACAAAGCACACAAACAGAAGCTAAAAATCGCATCTGTGTTATACTATTGATTAACTTGCGCACGAGCGTTGGATTCCATTAATTATTGTTGCCAGCCGTATAATGAATCTTAAAAATGAAATTTGCAATGCCTTTAATAAACAGGCTATTAACTATGAAAAATCAGCTAAAATCCAATTAGAAATTGGAGAGCGCTTATTTGAACGTTTAGATTATTTAAAGATTAGCCCGCGCCTTATTTTAGACTTAGGTTGTGGTACTGGTACTTTTACTCCGCTTTTACGAAAAAAGTATCCCAAAGCAACGGTAATAGGTCTTGATTTTGCCGACAACATGTTAAAAGAAGCCAAGAAAAAACAGGGCTTTTTACGACGTTGGCCTTTAGTTCAAGCTGATATGTCAAACTTACCCTTCAAAAATGCAAGCTTTGATCTTATTTTTGCTAATCAAACTATCCATTGGTCTTTATCTAAACTTAAATTATTTAAAGAATTAAACCGTATTTTGAATGTGCATGGTTGTCTTATGTTTTCAACCTTAGGCCCTGATTCTTTTAGAGAGCTTAAGCAAGCTTGGGCTAGAGTTGATAATTATGCTCATGTTAACGATTTTAAAGATATGCATGATTTAGGTGATGAACTTTTGCAATCGCGTTTTTTAGATCCTGTTGTTGATATGGAATACATCAGCTTACAATACAAAAACTTAACTGACTTAGTTAAAGGTCTGCACGAGCAAGGTGTTCGAAATATCAATACCTCGCGTAACAAGGGGTTAACAGGTAAATCTGCCTGGGATAATTTTTCAAAAAACTACGCCAAATTATGTACACAAGAAGGCAAATATCCTTTAACCTATGAAGTTGTCTATGGGCATGCGTGGAAGGGTGAAATAAGAGCAGAAGGTAATGCCAAAGAAGCCTTTATTTCCCTAGCTGATATTCAGGTGGCTCAAAGCTAAACGTGCTATATTGAAGTATATATAAATGATCGAAAGGAGCCCTGATGGAGTTTGTAAGTCGTTATGTTTCCCATCAACCTGATAAAAATGGTCGAGTTGCTTATAGTCAAGCTGAACATGAAGTATGGCAAATCCTTTACGAACGTCAGATGAAAATTATTCCTGGCAGGGCTGCAGATGAGTTTTTAAGCGGTTTAGACAAATTAGAACTTTCAGCAAAAGAAATTCCACAGCTTCCTGATGTGAGTGCTCATCTTAAAAGTTTAACTGGCTGGCAAGTGTCGCCAGTAGCTGCTCTGATTTCTGCAAGAGAGTTTTTTGAACTTTTAGCTAATCGCCATTTTCCTGCGGCAACTTTTATTCGCACTCATGAAGAAATTGATTATGTCAAAGAACCTGATATTTTTCATGAAATTTTTGGCCATTGTCCCATGCTAACTAATCAGGTTTATGCTGATTTTATGCATGATTATGCGGTAAAAGTATTATCTTTACCGGAAGAAACTTGGCCTTTATTGCAAAGGCTTTTTTGGTTTACTGTAGAGTTTGGTCTAATCGAGACTAAAAATGGTTTACGTGCTTATGGGGGCGGGATTCTATCATCCATTAGTGAAACTGCTTATAGTGTTGAAAGTGATAAGCCCTTAAGAATAATCTTTGAACCTGTGGCTGCTTTTCGTATGCCATACCGTATTGATATGCTTCAATCAGTTTATTTCGTAATTGATAGCTATCAGCGTTTATATGATTTTGTGCATGCAGATATAAACCAATTTATGATGCGGGCAAAAGCGCTCGGCGAATACCCACCTTTATTTAAGGTTGATGTTAATAACCCTAATATCCATATTTTGGCCTGTTAGTTTTTTAAATGAACCTAAATTAAGGATTGCTAGGGCTGCTGATTGTAAAGCGTCAGGAGACTTGTTAATATCGTCGCAACTTTTTATATGTTCATCTTCTTATAAGACTCAAGGAGCCTTATCTTGATAAAAGTTCTGATTGTTGATGACCATGCTCTTGTACGAATGGGGATTCGTCGTTTATTAGACGACCTAGCTGATATGGAAGTTGTGGCTGACGCAGAGAGCGGAGAGCAGGCCTTAACTTTAGTAAAAACGCATAAGCCTGATGTGGTTTTACTGGATATGAAAATGCCTGGTATCGATGGTTGGGAAGTTACTAGGCGTCTTAAAAAATCACATCCCCAAATCAAAGTCATTGCGGTAACTGCCCTCTATGCGGAACCATTGCCTACCCGAGTTTTACAATTGGGCGCAATGGGCTATTTAACCAAAGAATCCGGTGCTGAAGAAATGGCGGCCGCCATCCGTAAGGTCGCTCGAGGTGAAAAATATTTAAGCGCTGAAATAGCCCAGAAAATGGCTATTAATAGCGTCGAATCAGTACAAGAATCGCCTTTTGATCTATTATCTGAGCGTGAAATGCAAGTTATGTTAATGATAACGACAGGCATGAATGTACAAGATATCGCTGATAGACTATTTTTAAGTTCTAAAACGATTAACGGTTATCGTTATCGTATGTTTGAAAAATTAGGCATTAAAAATGATGTTGAATTGACCTTTCTTGCCATGAAATATCGAGTTATAGAAAAGCCAAATGATACCGCTTAATTCCATTTTTTGTCATTTCCGCGTAGGCGGAATCTATTTCTCAAAGTGGCACCTCACCTTATTTGATAAATGGATTCCCGCCTACGCGGGAACGACATAAATTTTAATCAAAATTTTTAAATGGCAGTATAAGTTGGTTAAAAATATGTCGGTATCGCTCAGCGCTATGCATCATTACTCAAAAGAATAATATCGAACCGCTTAATTCAATTTTGTGTCATTCCCGCGTAGGCGGGAATCTATTTCTCAAAGTGGCACCTCACCTTATTTGATAAATGGATTCCCGCCTACGCGGGAACGACATAAATTTTAATCAAAATTTTTAAATGGCAGTATAAGTTGGTTAAA
>JAIUOG010000054.1 GCA_020161725.1 Pseudomonadota bacterium | reverse complement strand
CTCATCCTCTCCAATTTCATTGGCTAGAGAAACCTTCCCATCATCAATATATTTTTGGATTACGTCACCCATTGTCTCGTCTGGCTGATAATTCTTCTTGACCCATGGCATAAGCCAATTCTTGACAGCTACGCCTAAATCAGAAACACCAAAATCATGCCAAATCGATCTAGGGAAGTTTTTTTCAAAATCCTTACAAGCCGCGACGAATTTTATGCCGCCGGGAGTGCTTTGAAATTGTTTTTGCTGCTCTTCACTAAGCAAGGAATAGCCTGGAAATAGATAGTCACAGTACTTAAGCATAAGTTCATGGAAGGAATTTGAAATGTGAAGAAAAAGTACAGGAAAGTTTAAAAGATGTCAAATAAATGTCAAAAGGTAATTAGAAGGGCTATATTAAAATCCAGACTTCATTTAGTACATTAAAACCGCCATTGCGAACATCCTAAGGCAGAATTGATACCATTCTGGATTGTTTTTTCGTAGCCTTGATGAGCCATAGGCGCAATCAAGGTTTAAAAACAACTATCCTTGGTTACGCTTTGCTGCACCAAGGCTACATTAAAATTCGCTCTTGCAAAAATAACTTGAAGCAGTTCCGATTTTTAATATAGCGCTGGCTTGCCTATTAACTTACAACACGCCATGAACCATCGGCTTGACGACATGCCTTACCGTAAATTTGCTGCGCTCTACCACCAATAATTGCCTTGGTAATATATTCGCGGCAAGGTTGTTGATTCGTATAATAAGTTCTTGTAGGTTGAACGGTATAACGATTTCCATTATCTGGATTTTGCCAAACTATAGCACGTCCAGTTGGCGCAGTTTCTAAAGCCTTTTGCATTTCTAATCGGTCTAGTCTATCCATAGTACGGCCAATGTTTCCACCAAGATAGGCACCTAGAAGAGCGCCGCCTGCTGCAGCTGCAACCTTTCCTGAACCACCGCCAAACTGGCTGCCAATCAAACCGCCGACTACACCACCGGTTAAAGTTCCTACATCCTGATTGGTCACTTCAGCACAGCCTGTTAATAAAAGGGCAGCAGATAAAGAAGATGCTAATACTATTTTTTTCATTGTTATGCCTGTGTAAGGGTTGATAAAAACGCTTGCCATTCTAGCATCGAGAACAGATATTATCCATATTAAACACGCGCTTTAAATCGACATAAAAGCTCATAACCAATCGTATTGGCAGCCCTTGCTACTTGCTCAACAGGAATATGACTTCCCCATAGTTCGACAGGATCTCTTATTGAGGCTGTACAATCTGTTAAATCAACGGTTAACATATCCATTGAAACACGACCAATAATAGGCACTCGTTGCCCATTAACGTAAGCATAGGTTTGCTCTGATAAATAGCGTGGATAGCCGTCACCATAACCTGCTGCTACGACACCAATCACGGATGGTCGCTTTGTTTTCCAGGTTCCGCTATAGCCTATCGCTTTATTTGCTTCATAATGATGAATTGCAGAAAGTTCCGATAAAAAATGCATGACGGGTTTAAGCCCTAATTCTTTACCCGTTTTTTCAAAAAAAGGTGACACGCCATAAAGCATAATCCCGGGTCTTATGATATCAAAATGAGCCCGAGGCTGGCTTAGAATAGCTGCCGAGTTAGCCATACTTTTTCGGCATTGAGATGGAAAATTTAATTGATTAAACAAAGCAAATTGCAAATCATTGTTCGGGTTTTCTGGTTCATCTGCGAAGGCAAAATGAGATAAAATGGTAAAATCTTTTTGCACCCAGGAACAATCTTTTAAGGCAGCTAAAACCCCATCTAATTCTTCGGGCTTAAAACCTAAGCGATGCATGCCAGTATTTACTTTTATCCAAACCTTAATAGGTGCTTTTAGTTTTGTGGATAATAACCAACTAAGTTGATGGGGTTGATGCAATATGATTTGGAAATTATGAGCTAAGGCAAGTTCAATTTCATCTGGACTAAAAGCACCTTGCATCAAAATACAGGGCGTTTTGGCACCCAAACGCCTTATTTTTAAAGCCTCAGAAAGACAGGCTACTCCAAAAGCATCTACACGACCTTCCAAAACAGGTACTACCTTTTCCAAACCACAGCCGTAGGCATCGGCTTTTACCATCGCTAAAATCTGGCTACCTCTAGCAAGCAATTTAATTTGATTTAAATTATGAATTAACGCTTTCTCATCGATATAGATGCGGGTAGCCCTGCTCATTATTCATCAACTCCTTGATATCCACTATAAGCTAAATCTTCAAATCGGGTGTATTTGCCTATGAAGGCTACACGCACACGCCCAATAGGACCGTTTCTTTGCTTGGCAATAATAATTTCGGCAACCCCTTTATCTGTACTATCTTCGTTATATACTTCGTCACGATAAATAAAACAGATAAGGTCAGCGTCCTGCTCAATCGCACCCGATTCACGTAAGTCTGACATCACAGGTCTTTTATCCTGCCTTTGCTCCAAACTTCGGTTTAACTGCGATAAGGCAATAACAGGCACTTTAAGTTCTTTAGCAAGCGATTTTAAACTTCTTGAAATTTCAGAAATTTCCGCTGTTCTATTATCTGCTTTAAAACCAGGCACTTTCATAAGCTGTAAATAATCCACAACAATTAGACCTAAGTTCCCATGTTCTTTGGCAAGCCTTCTTGCACGAGCACGCATTTCAGCAGGGCTTAAAGCAGGTGTATCATCAATAAAAAGTGGCGCTTCTGAAAGCATATGAACTGCTGATGTTAAACGCGGCCAATCTTCGTCATCAAGCTTACCGGTACGTACATTATGCTGATCAATGCGCCCTAAAGAAGATAACATACGCATCGCCAAGGAATCGGAAGGCATCTCCATTGAAAAAACTAAAACCGGTTTTTTAGCATGAATAGCTGCATACTCTGCCATATTCATAACCAAGGTGGTTTTGCCCATCGAAGGACGCCCTGCCACAATCACAAGATCTGAACTTTGTAATCCAGAAGTCATTTCATCTAGGTCGGATAAGCCTGTTGCAAGGCCAGTAAGTGCATCACCACTGTGATAAAGGGTATCAATTTTTTCAACTGCTTTAACCAAAATTGATTTAATATTTTCCGGGCCACCATCAGTGGTTGTTTGCTCTGCAATTGCAAAGACTTTTGTTTCTGCAAAATCCAAAAGATCTGAAACTTCTCTACCAGAGGGATTATAAGCGGAATCAGCGATATCAGAGGCAACTGCAATTAACTGCCTTTGTACTGATTTCTCTCTGACAATATCAGCATAGGCTGATACGTTTGCAACTGAAGGCGTATTATTCGCTAATTCAAATAAATAAGTTTCACCACCTGCATCATCAAGTTCATTAGATGACTTTAGGCTATCTAGCAAAGTTACCACATCGAAGGGTTGTTCTTTTTTCACTAAATCCAAAATCGCTTTATAAAGAATTTTGTGCTCTGTTCGATAAAAATCCGCTTCCGATATTTTTGTACTTATCTTGTCAAAGACCTGATTATCAAGCATTAGGCCACCAATAATCGATTGTTCAGCCTCAGCCGAATGAGGTGGTCTTTTTAAAGAATCAATTGAATTTTTTTTTGCTACCGCTTCTGCCATCGTTTTATCTTAATTAAGAGTCATTGTGCTATTGTAATGCTGAACAAAAAAAAAGACACATTTCTGTGTCTTTTTATTAAGAATAATTTCTTAACGTGACCAAACTTGCGTGCGGCCTAAAGCTGAAATACCGACATAACCACGTACATAAAGTTTATTACCTTTTAAGGTCATTTTGGCTTTGTAAACTTTACCTGTTTTTGGATCTAAAATTTGGCCGCCATCCCATTCACCATTACCTTTATCCTTTAAACCCCAAATAATTTGTAATCCTTTGATTGGTTTATTTTTAAAACTACCTGGGCATTTTGAGCAAATACCCGTATCACCTGGTTGAGGGAAAACTTTAACGATACTTCCGCTTAAACTACCTCCAGATGCAGAGATATGAACAACAGCTCTTTTTCTACCAGTTTGATCATCGGTTGTAGTCCAATTTCCTGCTGGTGAAGCAGCATAAGCAATCGAGCTAATAAAAAAAGATAAAACAGCTAAAACAGACAGTTTCCATTGCTTCATTTTGTTTCTCCATGAAAGTTTCTCATCATAGAGCATAGGCTATGCCGTCTTAGTTTGCAATTACTAAAATCGGATTAACATTTCAAATTTACATTGAATTTAAGGGCTTAAAAAATTGTTCTATATCAGAGCTAGTTAAACCAACTAGAGTTTCTGCATTATCGGCTAATACGCCTTCAAATAAAGAGCGTTTTTTATCCTGCATTTTTAAAATAACTTCTTCTACAGTGCCGGTAGTAATTAATTTATAAACAAAGACTGGATTTTTTTGGCCAATACGATGACTTCTATCAGTTGCCTGTTCTTCAACAGCAGGATTCCACCAAGGGTCATAGTGAATAACCGTATCAGCTTGGGTTAAATTTAGCCCTGTACCGCCTGCTTTTAAGCTAATGAGAAAGATAGGAGCAGCTCCCTGTTGGAATTGATGTACCAAAGCCTGCCTATTTTGGGTTTGTCCTGTTAATTTAAGATAAGGATAATGGCGCTTATTTAGCTCTTCTTCGATAAGTTTTAGCATCGATGTGAATTGAGAAAAAACTAAAACCGATCGTTTCTCTTCCATTAAATTATCCAGTAATTCCATAAGTACAGTTAATTTAGCAGAAGAACCATGCGCTATTTTCGCTTCAGGCATAGGAAGTAAGCGTGGGTCACAGCAGATTTGACGAAGTTTAAGCAAAGCATCTAAAAGAACGATATGACTTTTGCCCATACCCTGCTTTTCGATTGCCTCACGCACCTTTTTTTCCATCGAAATACGAATAACTTCATAGATATCACGCTGATTATCATTTAATTCTACTGATAATCGAGTTTCTGTTTTAGGAGGTAATTCTTTGATTACCTCTGCTTTGCAACGTCTTAACATGAAGGGTTTGATACGTTTTGCTAATAATTCCTTTTTATCCACCTCATTGAATTTTTCAATAGGGTTTCTGAAGATTTGTTTAAAGGTTTTGCTATCGCTCAAAAGGCCTGGCATTAGAAAATGGAATAAAGACCATAACTCGCCCAGGTGATTTTCTAAAGGTGTGCCTGATAAGCACAGCCTATGTTCAGCTTTAAGCTGATGAATAATTTGAGTTGTATTAGTACGTGCATTTTTAATCGATTGAGCTTCATCAAGAATGAGATAATAAAAGGAATTCTCTATAAAACGTGATTTATCGCGCTGAATTAAACCATAGGTGGATAAAATCACATCGTAATTCTCAAAATCATCTTGATGCCTGTCGAGGCCATGAAAGACTAAAACGCGTAAATCGGGTGTAAAACGCTTTGCTTCCTCAAACCAATTACCTATAAGGCTCGTTGGTGAGAGAATAAGGCAGGCTTTAGTTAAACGCCCTTTTTCTTTTTCTAATTGCAAATGAGCAAGGGTCTGCACTGTTTTGCCTAGGCCCATATCATCGGCTAAAATACCGCCTAAACCTACTTCTCTTAAAAATTGCAACCAGGCAATACCTTGTAATTGATAGTCCCGAAGATTAGTTTGTAAACCGAGAGGTGGATCTATCGCGGGTAATTCTTTTAGATGAACTAACTTATCTAATTTCTTTTTAAAATTTTCATAACTTGGCCAACGCCTTTGGATGGATAAAAAGGCTTCTTCAGTTTCTTTCATCAAGATAAGTTGGTAAGGCGTTAAGTGCAGCGGTTTATCTTTTTCAACTTGGCGAAGGCCATATTCCAAAAGAAAACGAAGCAAAGGTTTGATTCGTTTCATACTAATATATAAGGCCTTACCATCCATCAGAGGCAGCCTTACCTGCTCATCATCTTGTAAAGCGTCTAAGCTTTCCCTGCCCACCCTTTTGATTAACTCAAGAATGAGAGGCACCATATTGATTTCTTTGCCTTCAATAAAAATGCCTAATTGATAAGAGAAAAAGTTATTGCCTTCATCAATTTGTGAATACCACTCAAGCTCATCTGCATTAATGGGCTCTTCAAATAAGGGGTGAGCAAATTGAATCTGAAAGCTCTGGCCTCTAAGCTCAGGCACTAAGCCCTGATATAATTCTTTCAGGGCTGAAATAGTTGGATAATCCGCTAGAATAAGTTCATTTTTTATATCGTATAGGGCTTTTTCTATCTCATCCTCATTAGGGCTTCGAAATCGCACTAATTCATCAAGCTTTGCCTTGATTTTTGCTTCGTCATCAAAGTTTCTTTTTAGCTCTAATAACTCACTGTCATTTTCATAAAATAAGCTCGCAACCTCATCTTTCGCTTTGACTGTTACACCCTTATAAATAAATGCTAACTCCGCTGTTAACAAAAAAGGAGAATCAGTCGTTTCAAGCATATCGAAAATAATCAAAGGCAGAGGCTTAATAGCAAGCTCTTTTTTTTCTTTAGCAAAACGCGGTTTAGGAAAAGCGGGGTATTGGCTTAGCTGCTCTTCATAAAAGTCTTTGGCTTTTATAAAATCAAACAGACCTCCATTTAAAAAATAATGAAGTTCATCCAGATTATAGGAAGTATTAAGAGGCCCTAATTCATATTCATCCTCATCAAAATACCAAGTTTTATCGAGTAAAAGAGGCTTTATTTCAATGCCTTCCTCATTGATTAAAACTAAATTTTGTTTACCATCTTGATTTAATTTCCAATGAAGTGTCGCTTTAATTTCGTCGCCTAAATGTAAGATTTCATCTTCTTCTTTCAAAAAAACATGTTCTCTTTTTAAGATTTTTTCTAAAAGTGAACTTTCTCTTAGAACAAAAGAAAGACCGTCATTGCTATCTTTTTTGCCTATAAGGCCTGTGACAATATCTCTATCTTCTTCGTTTAAGTTTTGTATTTTGGCTTTGGTTAATAAATTTAACTTGTTTTTCTTACTGAGTTTGCCACTTTTCAATCGTTTTACAAAGGCTAAATCGACATAAACACGATTAGCATATTTGCTAAAATTGGGCTGTAAAAGATATAAAACTTCTTCTTTCTTATCCACTTTTTGCGGCTCACCATCCTGGTCTTGTAAACTTTCTAGCCAAGCAATAAGCGAAAGCTCGGATTTAGAACTTTGAGGAGCCTTAATGTCATATTTTTCACGATGCAATAAATTTAATAAACTAGCAGCGGCATGTTCACAATTGATTTTATAGGGGCAAGAACATAAAGCCGGCTTTTCCGGAAAATGACGTAAATCAATATGAACATCAAAAATTTGACTTGAACGCCCTTTTACTCTTGCTTTAAGGAGGCCGTCACTTAAACGAATATTTAAAACATGCTCTTTCTGTTGATATTCCTGACCACGTAGCAAATTGATAGGGCTAAACACATTCGCCATCCGTGATAGTGCTTCTTTTAACATAAAACCATTAAGTGACAAACAAACCGTAAATTATAACGTATTTTTATAAATATACCTACGATTCTTGTTTTTTATTTGCTGAGCTGCATTTCGTCTAGCTTAAGCTTACTTAAAATAAGCCAATTAAGATTTGCTTAAGCTTTGTATTATAAAATAAGGCTAATTTGTTTTAATCTGAGGTATTATTGTGAGTATAAAGGTTGCTGTTGTTGGTGCGCAAGGAATAGGAAAAACCGAACTTCTTCAAAAAATTACCGATGAAAACCATCAAATATTAAATAGCGCACCTACTATAGGTGCTAGACATTTCCAAAAAAAGATCAAACATGAGGGTGATGATACTTTTCATCAATATGATTTTTCTGATACATCAGGTGATGAGCGTTTTGCTGCAATAATAAGTAATTATTATCGAAATGCCGCAATTATTTTACTATGTTTTGATCTAACAGATGAAAAAAGCATCGATAAACTTAAGTCTCAATTAGATGAAATAAAAAGACATGTTTCGACAGCTTGCCAATATATTCTAGTTGGAACTAAGGCTGATGAAACTAAAAAACGTGCAGTGACTCAAAGTCAAATTGATGATTTTAGAGCTCAGAACATATCTGAATATTATCCTTTTGCAGCTTATCCTTATGAAGAAACTACAGCTAAAAAATATCCAGAAGCCTTAATTAAAACGATATCTCGAATAGGGGAAAAGCTTCCAGCCCCAACCTTTCGAATTCCATCTGCTTATACTATAGAACCGTCTAAATCAGAAACATCTAAATCAACAAACTCTATCGACTCAAGATTATTATTAGACATTTTCATCATAGGTGGGGGTTTAATTGGGCTTGGCTTGTGTATCGCAGCCATTGCTACCTTAATTACCTTAGCACCCCCTGTAGTCGGTATTTGTCTCGCAGCCGCTGGTGGCTTTTTTGCAGTAACTTCTACAGCAGCCTATATTTATAAAGCCTGTACTGAGGGACAAGAAGATAATGAATCTAATATAGTCACTACTCCTTAGCAAATAAGCTTAGGCAAGTTAAACTAAACATGCCTAAGCTTTATTAATAAGTTATCTCATCCAATTTTCCATTTAGTTTAAGCCGTTAATTCGTTATTATTGCTCTTTAAATCAGATATAAATTAAAAAAATGCAATCTTCGATAAAGTTACTTATGGCGCAAATTAATCCAATTGTGGGTGCTATTGAGGCCAATAAAGAAAAAATTATTGCGATTATTAAAGAGAATCAAACTAATTATGATGTTATTGCTTTCCCTGAATTAGTCCTAACAGGTTATCCACCTGAAGATTTACTTTTACGCACTGATTTTCATAGAGAAGTTCAAAAGGCCTTAGCAGAAATTCAGCAAGCCGTTCAAGTTTGCCAGGTTATTGTTGGCCACCCTACTCGCATTGATAATCAGCTTTTTAATTCAGCGAGCGTATTTCTAAATCAGCAGCAAATTCATTGCTATCATAAGCAAGCACTACCTAATTATGGTGTTTTTGATGAGCTTCGTTATTTTACTAAAGGCCCCAAAGAAGATTGTATTTTAGTCGTAAATAATAAACGTATTGGTCTTTGTATCTGTGAAGATATTTGGCAAGATGAGATTGTTCAAAAAATACAACAAAAAAATATCGAAGGGCTTATTTGCATCAATGCCTCCCCTTTTGATTACAATAAATTGCAAAGACGAGTGGATCTTTTACAAAATTATGCAAAAAAAGATTTAGCTATTTTTTATGTTAATTTAGTAGGCGGTCAAGATGAGCTTATTTTTGATGGCCAATCTTTAGCTTTTGATAACAAAGGCAATCTAAAAGTTAAAGCAAAAGCCTTTGAGGAAGACTTAGTAAGCGTTGAATGGAATAACACACAGATTCAAGGTGAGTTGAGACCTTTTTTAAACCAGGAAGAGCAAATTTATAAAGCTTTAGTTCTGGGCACGAAAGATTATGTTGAAAAAAATGGTTTTCCAGGTGTCTTACTTGGGCTTTCTGGTGGTATCGACTCAGCACTTACCTTAGCGATTGCTTGCGATGCTCTAGGGGCTGACAAAGTACATGCTGTGATGATGCCATCTCGATATAGTGCAGATATGAGTCTCCATGATGCTCAAAAACAAATTAAAAGCTTAAATGTTGAATCCAGTTTAATTCCGATAGAAAGTGTATTTACATCGATATTAGATGAATTAAATCCTTTTTTCCTAGGATATAAAGTGGATAGCACGGAAGAAAATATCCAAGCTCGAATTCGCGGCCTCTTTTTAATGGCCTTATCTAATAAAACCGGCAAAATGGTTTTAACAACGTCAAATAAAAGTGAAACCGCAGTGGGCTATGCCACTTTATATGGTGATATGGCTGGTGGCTTTGCAGTCCTTAAAGATGTATTAAAAACAGAAGTCTATGCACTGGCAAAATACCGTAATAGTCTTAACCCGATTATTCCTGAAAGAGTGATAACAAGAGCGCCTTCTGCTGAATTAGCACCGAATCAAACAGACCAAGATAGCCTGCCTGACTATGCTATTTTGGATGGAATTATTAAAGGATATATGGAACAAGATTTATCCTTTGATGATTTGCTTGCAGAAGGTTACTCAGAAAAAGATTTAAATTTAGCCATCCGCTTAATTAAACGTAATGAATATAAAAGGCAGCAAGCGGCACCAGGTATTAAAGTGAGCGATAGAGCCTTTGGTAAGGATTGGCGTTATCCAATTACTAACCAATTTTGAATAAAAACTTATTGGGAATATCCCTTTTTTCTTTCAATATGCCATGTTTTGAAAAAACCATTTAGAAAGCCTTGGTGCAGTGAAACGTAGCTAAGGTTGGTTTAAATTTTGATCGCTTCGCTCTGTCAAGGCTTCGAAAGATAGAACTTTGTCTTAGCGAGCCTTAGCGAAGCAAAACAGGGTTCAATTATAAATCGTGCTAGATTGCTTCACAAAGTTCGCAATGACGGATTTTAATGTAGCCTGGATGGAGCATAGCGAAATCCGGGTTTATCTTCCCGGATTACGGCTCTTCGAGCCTCCATCCAGGCTACAATTTAATACTTGCATTTGTGAATATCCCCGCTAGGCAGGGATATTAAATCTTAACTTTAAACTTTCGTCGATTAGAAATTTATAGTTGGGGGCTAGAAGATTCGCCGTGTGTCTTTTCCAAAATAGCTTTTGCCTCTAAGAAAGATTTTCTTCCTATTGATTCCCCATCTACAGCAACAAATTCTTTTTTAGGTTCCTGTTTAGCTTTATATAAAAAGGCCTTAATTAAGGCTCTAAGTTCACCCATAGGATCCTTTTTCTCTTTTTTGGCATTCTCATCCTCCTCTTTTTCAGCCGGAGGATTATTTATTTCATCAACCAAGCTGTTTATTTTTTTACCTTCCAATATTGGAATTGGCATAATATTAAACTTTTTCAGTGACTTATAATAAAGAACCCATTGGTTATTTTCTTTGGCTAAAGCATAAGTGCCATGCTTAATTTCATTTTCCGTAGGCGGTTCATTGACTAATATCAAATTGATACTTAACCTGCTAAAAAGCCCCAAAGAAGCAATGCTTTTCTTTTCGCTGCTAATAGTGGTTTTCAATTTAAATCCATCAAGAAGCGTTTCAAGCTGTTTTCTAAGCTCAAAAAATATATTTTTCCTTTCATCCTGGCTTGATACAGATAAAAAGCGACTCTTTAATAAAGATTGAAATCGTATTAACCCCGTTACCTCTTCCGTATTAATATATTGAACACACTTAAATTGATCTAAAAAATAAAGATTGGCTTGTTGCTCTTTATCATCCCAAGAAAAAACATAGCTATAAATAGGATAATCAGTGAATAAAATAGGATTTTCTTCTGTATAAAAAACAGCATCATATTCTTTTTCTGGTATTGCTTTTAATGTTTCGACTAGGCTTATTTTAAGATCCCATAAAGCCTGCCTATTTTTATCAGCCTCTTGTTCCAGCTCGATTAGTTTTTGTATATCACCGCTAATTAAAGGATTGCTGGAATCTATCTTTCTTAAAAGATTCGCTTTTTTAACATATAAATCCCAAGACTCTATAATCGTTTCATCTACTGCATCTTTTTTCCTAACTAAAACATAAGAGACTATTCTTGCTCTATCTTGATTTAACGATCGAGAAATTAGAAAAGGAGGTTCTTCTAAAACTGGCTCCTCTTTTGTTTTTATAGGCGTAGTTATTACTTCATCTTGTGATGGTTTATTGGCTTTATTCAAAGAAGCTACACGACTAAGCATAAGACTATCAAGGCCAAATACAACTGTCTTTGGTTTTTCTGATTTGACTTCCTTCTCAATGGCAATTTGCATTAAAGCGAATTTAAATTGAAGATCAGTTTCTGCAATACCTTGATATTTATTAAAAAAATCATCTAAAAGTGGATATTTATCTAAGCTTATCGGATAGGATTTACCAAAATTATCCCACCAATATAATTGAGCTATTTGATTATCACTAGAAGAATAAAAAACAAAGGTATTAGTATAAACATTTTCTCTTGCGGGATTTATTTTATATTGAATCTCTTGTAGTACCGCGTCGATAACATCTGATAATTGCATTTTTATATCCTCGCTAGAAAGTATTTCTGCGGGATTTAAATATAAATTTTTGAGTGTCTTAATTAAAGAAAAATTGTAACGCGTTAGTTCTATTTTACGAATTCCGAAAACTGTATGCCAATTTAGTTCAATTGTAATTCTCTTTATAGTTTGGGGTGCATCAGTTTCAACTAATGTCTCTTCTTCAGCATTTGAATGACTATTGTTTTTTTGTTTTTCGTTTTCTGTCTGTATTCGTTTAAATTTTTTAACTTCTCGTTCCACAAAATTAAGTTCAAGAATATATTTATCAGGATTATCTTTAGCCAGAACATCAAAGTCCGCTCCTTCTCCCGCTAAAACAAGGTGAATTTTAGCAAGCTTTGCTTTTCTCTCTGCCTCTAATCTTTCTTTCTCCTCTTCTAATGCTTTTTTCTCTGCTGCTTCTTTTATTTTCTTCTCTTCTAAAGCTTTAGCTGCATTAATTCCAGCCTGATATTTTGTTGATGTTTGTTGCTTAAGACTAACTATTCTTTCTTCTATTTTCGCTAATAAAAGATCAAATAAATCGGGAAAGGACTTACAAGCTTCAGACAAAGATTCTTTCTCATACTCTTTTTGGCCAGGATTTAATCCCTTTATTTTTTCGACTAAGGTAAAAAGTACAAAATCGTAAGGATAATAAGAAAACCAGGGCTCTTTAGCCTTCATACTTTTCAAACAAATTTTAAAAGCTTGAAGTTGAATAACGGCTAAGGGAGTACTATTTGCAAAGGCAGCATAAGATGCAAATAAAGAAGGTATATGCTTAGTAATTTCTTGCTTAAGATTTTCAAAATCACTCAGATCCAACGTTGATTTAGGATAATAGTCTATATAGGCTTTTTTTGCCTCCTCAATTAATTCCACAATATCCGCATTGGGATCTTTTGCTATTAATAAGTCAACTATCCAGTTTGCGAACTCTTCTAAGTTGTGTGCTAATTTTGTAGGCATTTTTACTATCCTATTGTTATTCCATTAACCACTCCATCATATCTCATAATAATTCGATTACAAGTAGCAAAAGTTTCTTGCAAAATAAAAGTAAAACGCTAACATTGAAATGCTTTGAAAAATAATAATAAAAAAGGGATGTCATGAAAATCGCACTTTTTTCTACAACACTTTTAGCTTCTAGTATCGCGATGTCGGCTACAGCAATTGATGGTTGGTATGGTTCTGTGTTTGGCGGCTATAGTTATTTATCCAATAACGTATCTAAATATCGTTATGGTAATTATTTTAGTAATCCTAGCTATGAGAATGGCTACAATGCCGGTGCCCGTTTTGGTTTTCAAAGCAACCCAATGCGTTACGAAGCTGAATTTACCTACATTAGTGCAAAACCTGAAAAATTCCGCGTCAATAACCTTCTTGTACGTGGATACAAAGGTTATTCATCAGCCAGCGTTGGCATGTTAAACGCCTATTACGATTTCCCTGAACTTATTCCTTGCATCTCTCCTTTCTTAGGTGCTGGCCTTGGTTATAGTTGGATTGCTACACACCTCAATAGTTATCAGCCTTATGGTCCTGCCCGCTTTAAAGGTTCAAATGGTGCTTTCGCTTATCAAGGAACCGCAGGCCTTACTTATAATTTTGCAGAAAGCTTCGCTCTTAATATTGCCTATCGTTATGTAGGTACCACTGAGCCTGACAATCTAGGCAAGCGCTTCCAAGCCAATTTAGCCTCAGCGGGTATTGTTTTCCGCTTTAACGAATCAAACTATAAATAGAAGGAAGAACGATGAAATATTGCTCAAAAATGGCCTTATTAGGTCTTTTCTATGGCTCTTGTTCTTTTGCCGCAGTTCCTGTCGATGGCTGGTATGGTGGCCTTAATTTAGGCGGGAATATGATGAATAAGCTGAATGTTGCTATTGCTGACCCTTTTGATCCACTTAATTCGACTTCATCAGCTACAATCAAACGTTCCATCGGTGGAAATGGAGGAGGTCAAATAGGCTATAGGTTGTGTAATTTTCGCTTTGAAGGCCAACTGTTTTTAGGCTATACACCTTATACTGAACTCGATGTTGATGGTTTAAAAATTAAAAAGGGTTCATCTACTGTAGAATACACTGATACGGTTTATTACACTAACCCTGGAACTACAACCACAGTCACCAGTGGCGGGACTACGACTACAACTTCAACTGGTGGCACATCGGGCAGTACAACAATCAATGGAACCATAGCAAATCCAAAGCCATTTATGAGTGGGCAAACCATTATGGGAGCGGCATTTTTTAATGTCTATTATGATTTCTGGGATGAAGATAATGATCCTTCTTTTATACCCTATGTAGGCTTAGGAATCGGCTATTCAACCATTAGAAATAGTTTAAGCTATTCTATACCTTTAGTTACAGATCCATACGGTACTGTTGTTACAGGAAATGCTATGATTGGTGATCAATATGTTGCAGCCCGTACGAAAAAATATTCAATCAATGCCAGCGCTCCTCTTGGCCAAGGGATTGTCGGTGTTAATTACTTTTTCTCTGATAGCACCTCTCTTGGGCTTGATTATCGCTATATGATATCAAGCGTAGTGTCTAAATTTGGTAGCCGAGTTACTTTAAATACCTTGAATCTTAACTTGAACTTTTCTTTTGATGATTCAGAATAGAATTTAATATTTCCTTGATTAGGCTGCGCTGCATCAAGGCTACGATTAATATTATATGTAGCCTTGATGCAGCGCAGCCTAATCAAGGTTTTCTAACACAGATTATATAATCAAAATATTGTTAAACAACCAGAGTGAACTAAATGGCAGAACTCATACTTCCCTCCCTACTTTCAGCTGATCTCTGTTATTTGCATGATGAAGTCGAAGCTGTAAAAAATGCAGGTGCTGATATGCTTCATTTTGATGTCATGGATAATCATTATGTGCCCAACTTAACCTTTGGTCCTCTTCTCTGTGACGCTATTTATAAGCATTTTCCTGATTTTGCGATTGATGTTCACCTGATGGTCGAACCGGTTGATGAGTTAATTTTAAGTTTTGCCAAAGCCCATGCTAAGCGTATTAGTATTCACCCTGATGCGACTATTCATTTAGACAGAAGCCTTA
>JAIUOG010000053.1 GCA_020161725.1 Pseudomonadota bacterium | reverse complement strand
GCTTTGCTTAAGGTTCCCATCCAAATATCTATTTGCTTCGATTTTAAGGCATAATGCTCCACTATGCCTCGTCCCTTCTCCCCTAAAACACCCAAGGAATGTGCTTCATCTATATAGATGAAAAAATCAAATTTGGATTTTAAAGCTAGATATTTATCAATAGGGGCAATATCACCATCCATGCTAAAAATCCCTTCAGTAACCACTAAGGTTTTTGCATAGGCATTAATATTATTTTCTAATAATTGAGCCAAGGAATCAGGATCATTATGTTTGAAAAACTTAATTGAAGCACCAGCTAATTGAGCACCTTGGACCAAGCTATTATGGCTTAGTTCGTCTAAAATAATTAGATCATTACTATTAAATAAATGCCCAAGTGTCGTGACATTTGTTGCGTGACCTGAATTAAAAACCAAAGCATCTTCGGCATTTAAAAAAGAAGCAATATGTTGTTCTAATTCTCGATGAATAGCTCGTTGCCCTCCGACTAAGCGGCTTGCAGCAACAGAAGTACCATATTGTTCGATGGCATTAATTGTTGAATTAATGATGTCTTTGTCTTGGGCAAAACCAAGATAATTATAAGAAGAAAAATTAAGATAATTTTGATTTTCTATTGTAATTTTATTTTCAGGCAATCCATTAATTTCATCAAAATAAAGTGCAGGATTATATGCTTTTAGTTTGTCTTCAATGCAAGGAAATAGCGATTTTTTATTGTCTTCTATAGCCTTTTTTTTAAATTTAAGTTTGCTTTGTTTTGCCAGTGCCTCCTGTAAAAAATCAACAAGACTATTTAAATGAGAATATTCATATAAATGAGAAAAATCTATTTTAGTTCCTAAAATAGTATTAAATTCACCCGCCAAACTAATCGCCTGTAAGGAACCTAAACCATACGCTGCCAAATGTTTTTGTGGCTCAATATCGCTAGGTTTAATTTGCAACTCTTTTGCTAAAATAGAGGTAACTAGCTCATACAACTTATTCTTATCCATCGGCTCTTTTATTCCTTATGCAAGAAATGAATTTTATCATTAAGATAATTTTCCTTGCATTGATTTCGTTTCAATTTGCCGCTAGTTGTTTTAGGTAGAGTTCGAGCTGGCACCATAGCAATTTGTTTTGGTGCAATAAAATGTTTTTTTAACACAATCTCTCTAACAAGCTGGCTAAAATTCTCTACTTTATTCAATAGCATTTTTGTTTCAACCAAAATAATTAAATCCTCTCCTCTTTTTTCCGTCTCAATGGAAAAAGCGACAACAGACCCAATTTCGTTCTTAGAGAATTGCTGTTGTATAGAAAATTCAATATCTTCAGCATAATGATTAAACCCATTAATGATAATTAAATCTTTACTTCGTCCTGTAATAAAAAGCTCATTTTCATACTGAAAACCTAAGTCGCCTGTGCGTATATAAGTTAAATCACTGTTGATTCCCTTAAGCTTCGCATTCAGCATATTTGCTGAATCAAGTTCATTATTCCAATAGGATTGAGCTGCATTAGGTCCTGAAAACCAAATTTCACCCACTTGTCCTTCGGATAAAGGGGTACCAGATTCAGGTTCAACAATTTTAATATCGCAATTCTTAGGGCAAATACCCACGGTGACTATTGTCTGATTATCTTGTTCAGAAAAATTAGGCTCAGCTATTTTCTCTTGAGCTAATTTATTTCTATTAAAATTTTTATATAAAGGTTTTTTCTCTATCCCTTTTTCAACACCACAAACATAGAGAACCGCTTCGGCTAAACCATAACAAGGTGTGAAAATATCTTCTTTTAAAAAATACGCTTTAAACTTTTGATAAAAATCGTCGGCTGTAGTTGGCTTTACCATCTCAGCACCACAAAATGCCAGGCGCCATGAACTTAAATCAACGCCATCTAAATCTTTTTCTTGAATTTTATTAATACAAATTCTATAAGAAAAATCAGGTCCGCCGGCAACAGTTCCTTTATAATCAGAAATCATTTTTAGCCATAAAGAAGGCTTTTGTAAGAAAGCGATTGGGGATAAATGCACCGTTTGAAAACCAATAACCACGGGCATAAGAATAGATGAAACCAAGCCCATGTCATGGTAAGGCGGCAGCCAAGAAACAAGGACATCTTTTTCTGTAAAATGAGCAGCTTCTTTTAATTGCTTAAGATTAGCCATTAACGCACTGTGTTTGATAACCACACCCTTAGGCGCTTTAGTTGAACCCGAGGTATATTGCAAATAGGCAATATCATTTAAAGAAGTCGATATTTCAACATAAGGATACGCTTTTATTTTTGAGCTATTGATAAGAGTGAATTGATTTAAACGACCAACAGCCTTAATAATATCTGGCTTAATGGCTTTCTTTAAAAGAGCAAGTAAAGGCGAAAAAAAAGTTAATTTTTTTATATTTGATTTAATTTTTTGATTGGTTAAAAGTAAAGTTGCTTTTGAGTTATCAATGATTCGCAGCAAGGTATTTGCCATCTCTTCATTAAGAGGTGGGTATACCGGAATCGGAATAGCGCCAGCATAAAAACAAGCAAATAAAGCATAAACATATTCAAAGCCTGGCTCATATAAAATTATCACCGGCTTTTGATAACAATCATGCTGCTGTAATTCTGCTGCAATTTTTCTTGCTTCTTTATCTAATTCAATAGGACTAACTACTTTTACAAGCGATTCATTTTCAATAAAGCGGTATAGCTCATAATTCGGTTTTTCTTCACACAGTTTTTTTAAACAACTTACTATATTGAAATTTTGCATCTTACATCCATACAAGAGACTAAAAATAGCATTTTGAAAGATCTCGGGGTATATACCCAAGTTTCTTCAAAAAGCGAGTATTAATGTAGCCCGGATGGAGGCTCTTCGAGCCGTAATCCAGGAGCCAAACCCGGATTTAGCAATGCTTCATCCAGGCTACATTTTAAATAGGTTTTCCAAAACACCTCATTTTGAAATGCTCAGGGTATATTAATTCTCGATTAATTTTTCATAAATACGATAGGTTTTATAAAGTTCTGCTTTTATTTGTTTTAAACCAAAATTCATTGGTTTATTTGTTTCTAAAATCCAAGAACATTCAATATTTCCCATATCCAATTTGGCACAAACTTCGCCATATTTAGCATAAAGTAAAGGACCTAATTGCAGATGTCGAAATTTTTTTCTGACTCCCAATAAAGGAATTCGTCCTTCACAATTTTTTTTATTTTTTTTAAGATAGTGAATTAGTTTAATAAACCCCAAAGGCATTAACTTTCCTGACGGGATTTTTGCTAAAACCTGGTTAATATTAGGTAAACATAAAGCACAAGCGGCAGGCTCACCATTAACCATAATAAAATAAGCCAATTCAGGAATAATAAGGGGTTTAATTTCTTTTGCTAGTAAACGCACTTCCGCTTCAGTCATTGGAACAAAACCCCAATTTTTTTCCCAAGCATCATTATAGATATGAATAAATTTTTCTATTTCATTAAAATAATTAGACATATCAATACAACGTAACTCAATACCGATGTCATCTAGAGATTTTTCTTTTCGAGCTAACAGTTTTTCAGGCAGTTCTATACTACGATGATTAATCAACCAAGCATGCGCATCCATCGCCTTTACATGATTGGCAGCTTCGACAAGAGCAGGATAATAACTGGGATTTTGCGCCATCATAAGGTAGGGCTTTTTATCAAAGGCTGAAATTTGCATACCACATTCGTAATTCATCGATGGGTTCATAGGCCCTTTCAAAACATCTAATTTTTTTTGTTTTGCCCAATTTTCAACGGTTTGCAATAAGGCAGTTGCCGTCTTTGCACAATTTTCCGTTTCAAAGAATCCCCAAAAAGCAGTATTAGCCTGGTGGAAGTCATTGTAAAGCTGGTCAACAATACCTGCTATACGACCTACAGGTTTACCATTTTTATAAGCAAGCCATAAAATAAGTTCGGCATGTTTATAAAAAGGATGTTTTCGAGTATTTAAATTTTTTTTTACAAGATGCCTTAAAGGGGGAACCCAATGCGGATTTTTTGCATGCAACAACCAAGGCAAACGAATAAAATCTCGTTTTTGTAAAAACGTTTTTACAGGTACGATATTAAAACTCATCCGTTTGTTCTTAATCATATTAGGGGTTTTAGGAAGAAAGCCATCATACCTTTATCATTGCTTAATTACTAGTTTGTTAGGCCTCCGCCCAAGGCTTTCAATAAATTAATTTTAGCTTCTTGTTGTAAAACCAAGTTATGTAAAGATGCAATCTCTAGGTGCATTAACCCTTCTTCGATATAAAGTAAATCAGTAAAATCCTTCCTTCCTTTTAAATAACTATCCTTTGATAAATCAAATACGAGTCTTTTTTTCTCTAACGCTTTTTTAAAGTAGAGCCTGCTTTTAGAATAATGTTGATAATAATTATATTGTGTCTCTACTTCATGAAAGGCTTTAATCAGAATAAGTTGATATTCAATCACTGCCATTATTTTTTCTTTTTTTCTAAGACTTAAATTTTGGTATGCACTAATGTTTAAAATCGGCGCATTGAATGTACCGAAAAAACTAGATTGAGGATTATTTAAAGCAAGAATATTACTGGCTAACAACTGCGTTTGCCAACCTAAAAGCCAACCCACATTAATTTGTGGGAATAAACTCGCAAGAGCGACTCGGGTATTGGCATGTGCCGCCGCTACTCTGCGCTCTGCAGCAATAATATCCCCCCTTCTTCTTAATAATTCAGAAGGCAGATTTAAATTAAGGTCTTTTGACATTTCAGGCATGGTTTTAAAAGGCAATAATTTATTAGTTAAATGCCCTGGATTATTGCCAGTTAATAATTCCAGTTTATGAATATAGGCCATAATTAAAGCTTTATTTTGCTGTAGCTCCGCCTGGTGAGTAGCGATTAAAGCTTCTTGTTCTGCGATATTTAAATAATTAGCATAACCTGCTTTATAACGTGAATTTATCAGTTTCAACAATTCTTTATTCTTTTTTATATGCTTAGAAAATAATTTTTCTTTTGTTTGAGCTTCACGTAATTCTAGATAATTAGAAGCAATTTCAGCATAAAGATTAATAAGTCTAAAACTTTGTTCCGCTTGATATGCCTGCCAATAAGCAAGCAAACGTTGGCGATTTTGTTTTAATCTACCGAATAGATCAGGATCAAAACTAATACTTAACGCAATTAACTGAGTTAATTTTGCCCCTGTTGCCGTTAAGGGTAAGGCATTAGCATTAACGACGGGAATTAATTGTCCTGTGGCTATAGCAAATTCATTCTGAGCAATAGACACTCGTTCTTTGGCAATTTTAAGATCTAAATTATAAAGTTCCCCCTGCTCAATCAACTCATTTAGTAAGGGATCATTAAAATTTCGCCACCAAGGCCCTCCTTCAATTTGGTTAAAATTCGATATTGATGACTTAGACCAATTTGCAGGAATAGAACTTGATGGCGCTACATAATTTGGACCTAGTGAACAACCAGCCAATGCAAATAGGACCATAGGCAATAAGTAAATAAATTTCATCAGGCTTTATTCAACTTTTTAATGGGAATATGGGCATTAAATTGCTGGCCTGCAATGAGCTTAAAAGGCTTATTGCGATCAATGTAATATAAAACTTCTTGAACCCGGGAATTTAATCTTTCTTGCGTTATAATGTATTGATTTAATTGAATAAAATTAAGCGGTATTTTCTGTGCATCGGATGTATCTAAGACTAAATAAGCTTTGGCTTTTGGTGAAAATTGATAAGCCTCACGTTCGTCAACTGATACTCGAACCATTATTTTATCGGCATCTCCTAACAAAATGATGGGCTGCCCCCCCACAGCATATTCGTTTACATGGGTATTAATTTGTAAAACAATGCCTTTCTTCGGTGCACGTATTGAATATTGTTGAAGCAGCATTTTTGCCTTATCTAAATTAATTTTGGCTAACTTTAAATGCTCGGATACCTGTGTTACTCGAACAAAAGCCATATCTTTTTCATAGAGTTGTTTTCTTAGCTCATTTTGATTGACTATGCGTTTATCTAAAGACTGTAATTTGTCATATTCTTCCTTTGCATAATCAAGTTTCTTTTTTTCAAGTATTAAATCATTCTTGGCTTGGTTTAACGCAATTTGACTGGCGTTAACTGCTTTTTGTTGAAAACGACTATCTAAGGAAATTAATAATTCACCCTTTTCTACTTTCTGTCCTAAGGCAACATGTATTTTTTTTACAATATTAGGTTGCAAAGGCCATACATGAGTGACATCGGTAACTGAATCAATCATTGCAGGCGCAACAAGCTCTTCTTCTGTATATTGCAGCGTTTCCCTAACAGATTGATTTGATTTAGGCTTTAGATAAATAAGGTGAAATAGAGAATAAGAAAGGCAGCTCATTAATAAGATAAACATTAACTTTGTTTTCATATTGCCTCTCTGGCCTTGATTTGGTACTCATTTAATCCTTTAAATACAATAACTTTATCAGCATAAGATTGAATTTGATGATCATGAGTAGAAATTAAAAAAGTACAGCCCATCGTTTTTGAAAACTCCTTAAAAAGTGAAAAAACCAAATGAGCATTTTCTCTATCAAGGCTTGAAGTAGGTTCATCACATATAATCAAACTGGGTGCTCTTATTAGAGCTCGTCCGATAGCAACACGTTGTTTTTGCCCACCAGATAGAGTATCTATTTTCGAATTGGCATAAATTTCAAGCCCCAAACGCCTCATCAGTTGGTAAGCTTTTCCTCTTGCATCCTCTATAACAAAACCATCGAGAATTAGGGGTAAGGCTATATTTTCGACTGCTGAAAGCGCTGGGAATAAATGCAGATGCTGAAAAAGGAAGCTGATATTTTTTGCACGAAAATCAACTTTATGGGAAGAAGACATTTGAAAAATATCTTGCCCTTTAACTTTCACTTGACCTTTATCTGGCGTTAAAATCCCACCCGCAATCATTAATAGCGTTGTTTTTCCACATCCAGAGGCGCCCATCAACATCCCCATTTCTCCTTCGTTTAAACAAAATGAAAAATTGTCTAAAACTAATAGGGAGGTCGTTCCTGTATTATAGGCTTTAGTAATATTGCTACAACTTAAACTAACTTGCTGATTCATATCAGCTAATTTAAATCCCTGCATAATTCTATTGAATCCATACGAATGACTTTTAAAATGCCACAAAATGAAGAAAAAACAACGATAATAAAAGCGCCTAGAGCACCTAATAAAATAATTTTTCCGCTAAGATGAAAGGCAACAATCGTATCATGGAAGATAAGACCAAACAAAGATGTCAAAATGAAGGCGATAAAATAGCCTATTATCCCGACAATAAGGGCTTGAAAAAAAACCATTTTTACAATAAAAAAATTGGCTAAGCCTAAGATTTTTAACATACCTAATTGGTGCAGATGGCTTAAAATAAAGTTATTAAAAATTTGCCACATCATAATAAGCCCAATAATGAAACCAATTAAGGCAACAGCAACAAACCCAACAACAATAGGCGTTTTATGGCGAAAATAAGCATTCGATCTTTCGATAAATTCTTGGCTTGTTAAAGCTAAAAATCCTGTTCTTTTTTCTATCTCTTGACTCACTTTTGTCAAACTATAGCCTGGTTTTAATTTTACTAAGATAAAAGAAGGAGTATGCGCCCGATTAGCAAGATGATTTGAGGTTATAAATAAACGTGGATTAATTGAGTAAGTACGTAAAGGTTTGGTTATTCCCATGATTTGCCAGCGATTTTGCCCTTCTGATAGTTTATCGCCTATTTGAATAGCAGCGCCATTGCTTGCAAATTGTTGAAGACTATAGCCATCAACGATAACCGTGCCAGCATGATGAATAGCCTGTCTTTTACCTGCTATCATTTGTTTTGGTAGACCTAATAAATAGACAGGGTCAACTGCAATCACCTCCCACATCGCTATTTTTTGCGATTTTTCATGTAGAGGATGCATCCAAGTTTTATAGAGTTGAACTGCCCAAGCTACACCAGGCGTACTTTGTATTCTAAAAATATCCATGGCATTAAAATAAGTAGGCTGTTCAAAGGAGGAAGAATGCTTATCCATAACCCATAAATCAATTTCAGGAATTGATTTTATTGAAGCCGCTATACGGTCAGTTACTCCCTGATAAATACTAGGTTGCTGCATCAAAATAAAGGCGGCCAGGGTTACCCCAATGATCATACCTAATAATTTTTTCTTCGATTGTAAAAGCATTTTGATTGCCACAAAGAAAATATTTTTATCTTTCTGATTTAATAAAGAAACGATATTAAGATTCATTAAGCCATTCTTATTGTTTTTCTTGGAGGATAAGCAATTGCATAATCAAAAGCATCTAAGCTTAAATTGCTATTATAAAAAGGATCCTTCATTAATAATTCACCCCATTTATCTCTCATATAATTTTCTTCCTCACGATTCCTCATTTTATTATCAGATGATTTTAATGCTTTTCTTGTCTGTGATTCATGATGATAGAGTTCAGAAAAAGGAGTAAAGACGATACGATAGCCTAATTTGACGGCTCTCAAACAAAGATCCACATCGTTATAATTCACTGCCAAACTTTCTTCAAAGCCTTTTAATTGGTTAAATACTTCACGTCTCATGGTCATACAAGCCCCTGTCACAGCAAGGAAATTTTGCACTAAAACTGCTTTACCAACATAACCATAATTTTTAGCTGCTAATTGATGATGAATATGCCCTGCAATACCGTTTTTACCTAGACCTAAAATAACACCTGCATGTTGAATTTTTTTATTCGCGTAATAAAGCTTTGCCCCGACTATTCCCACTTCCTGGCGTAAAGTTTGACTAACAAGCTCATCTAACCAATTAGTAGAAATTATCTCTGTATCATTATTTAAAAAGGTAATAACCTCGCCCTTGCATTGTGATACTGCAAAATTATTAATACTGGCATAATTAAATGGCTTATCATAACTAAGAACACTAATCTGCTTATGTCTTTTCAATTCATTTAAATAAACTTTGGTTTTCGATTTTGAGCTTTGATTATCAATGACGATAATTTCATAAGAAGCATAGTTCGTTTTCTTCAAAATCGAATCAATACATTTTTTTAATAATAAATGTTTATCCTTGGTTGGAATAATAATGCTAACTAAAGGAAGCGTTTCCGGTAAGTTATAAATGACTCGATTAAAATGAGGAATAAGCGGGTTCTCAGTCACCTTCGCTTTAATATTCATTCTATCCAGATGAGATTGAATAGCTAAACGCGCGGCCTCATAAGCATAATTTTTAGCCTTCGAATTCAATGCTGTGGAGCCTGGAATCATCCGCCAATGATATAAGATATGTGGAATATGCCTAATTTCATCGGCTTTTAAACGCTCACTCACTCGTAAGGCAAGATCATAATCTTGGCTTCCTTCATACCCTTTGCGAAAACCGCCAATTTCATTCACAAGTTGTCTTTGATAGATTCCAAAATGAGAAATAAAATTATGACCGTGCAATAAATCAGGATTCCAATCTGATTTAAAATAGGGCTGAGAACGATTGCCATTACAATCGATTTTATCTTCATCGCTATAGATTAATTTGGCATTGGGATGTTGATTAATTTCTTCAACTACTTTAAATAAAGCATGTGGCGGTAATTCATCGTCATGATCAAAAAGTGCTAGATATTCGCCTGTTGCAAGTTCTAAAGCACTATTGGATGCTAAAGATATATGCCCATTTTGCTCACGAAAAATGACCTTAATTCGGCTATCTTGCTTCATATAAGACTCTAATGCTTTTTTAATATGTGGCATGGTTGAAGCATCATCAGCAATACATAATTCCCAATAAGGATAGATTTGCTTTAGCACTGAATCGATTGCAACTCGAAGCCATTTTTCAGGAGCGTTATACACAGGCATGATAATCGAGATAAGTGGTTTTTTTGAAAAAAGTGTTATAACTGATGACATCTTTTCTTTGTCAGTTTCACTTTGTCTATCATAAAGTTCTACCCATTTTTGATAGCTTGTTTTCTTTTCAAGATGAACCAAGGGATTGAGATGTTTTTTGATGTCTGGATTATTTGATAGATAATCTTTAGTTGAAAAATAAGGCGCTGGCTCCCGCCCTTCATATATACCATATTTAACATAATGTATTAGCGGATCAACACCTGCATCTTTCACATCTTCATAGGTATTTAGGTACCATTCTCTATCAAAAAATGAGCTTTTTTTACCAATGGCAATTGCTTTTTTATCTTTCCACTTTTTTGTAAATCGATGGAAGAGAGTTCTTAACGATTTGGCATTTTTTGGGGAAGGATTTAATTCATTTAAATTAGTTTCTTTGTTTTGTAAGTTATATATTTTTTTCTGCATTTTTTTTAAATCATCCATGAGTAAACGATAATCATTAATTTGCTGATCACGTTCAATGATAGCCAGATACATTTCTAAACGATTTTTTTCTATAGCTGTAAAAAGTTCTGACGTCCAAGGTGCAATAAAGTTCTTTAAGTCTTCATAATTAGCAAACTTTTTAGGCAAAACTATACCTAGACCAAAGAGCAGTGGTATTTGCCAATAATCATAATCCTTTGCTTCCTTGAGAAAACTATCAATTGCTGCCTTAACACCATTTCGCCCCCCCCCATAATCTAAAGCTGCTGTTGCATTATGAAGATAAAAGTTAGCACCCTTAAAAGGTCTTTGACTGAAAAAATTAACGCCCTCGCCTACAGCAGCTTGTGCCTGCAATGGATTATTATGTGCGCTCCCCTGCTGATAATAAAAATCACGATAACTTGATGGCCAATTTACATCATGAACAAAAACTAAGGGCTGATTATTTCTACAATGAGCAAAGAGTTGATGAATATTATTTAATTCAAAATAAACCGTTTGAAAATTATGATCTCCATCAATTAGAAAAGCATAATTTCCTGATAACTCCCAATGATAATGCTTGAAAAAATGTTCACTAGTATAAGGAATTAATTCAATATTATTATGATATTGGCTATCAATATTATTGATAAAATCATCAGTTAAACTCGGGTCAACTGCGATTAATTTACCTTGAAATTTAGCAAGGTATTGGCATAACTCATTTAAAAACGCATTGGTTTCCACCCCAATTAAGACAATAGCTTTAATATCTGCTTTTTCAAATAAGGGTAAAATAAGGTCTTTAAACCACTTTAAACTATGCAGTAAATAAGGCGCCAAATCATAGGTTTTTGGCTGATGCATTAAAGGCTTAATTGGCTTAATTAAGTCTTCCACTTCGTTATCGATTGTATAGGGAAGTAAAATATTCGCTAAGGCGTCCTTGCTTAATTTTTTTACTTGATTTAGCAAAAATAATTCAACAAGGGCGTTACCACCGGTTCGGTATAAAACGCCGGCATGCCAACAATTTGTTAAATCAAATCCTTCTATTAATCGCTTAAGTGGTTTATTAGCGACTTTTTTGCTAAACCATGCCTTATTTGGAATAAGAGGAAAAGTCATCTGAGTACCCAAACCTATTTCATGCGCCCATTTTTCAACTAAAAAAACTTCCTCTTCAATAGGCGCAAGAATCGTTCTTAAAAGTACGGAGAGGAGATAGGTTTTAATAATTTCACTCGCGAAATTTATCTTTTCTCTTTCGAAGTGTTGATGTTTCATTAGTGCAAAAAAATGAAAGATACCCTGCTGTACTAAAGCAATTTGCTTTAATTGCACCGTATCTAAATTAGATTTTGTAAAAAAAGGTTTTTGTTGCAAGATATCTTGCATTGAACCTTCGTAAGGCATTGTTACTAATTCAACTAATTCAGGAGAGCGAAAAAGTCCCTCGCAAGAATAAGCAGCAACCGAAAAATGACATAAGTAACTATAAACAGAATCTTCGTTCGAAACTAAAAATTTAGCATTTGCTGTCGTTGCTAAATAAAAAGCATGAATATTAAGCTCCAGTTGGTATTGATCTAAATAATGTCTTAATAAATGCTGTGTGGTTCCATTCCAGCCTAAGTCGCAAATTGCAACAGCTTGATTTTGAAAAAAACCAATTGATTGCAAATAACCATAATAATTTTCTTTTTTAGCTGAAATAAATTCATTAATCTGCTTTTCATAAAGTGGTGTTGCAAGAAGTTGGCATAAGATATCCGGTAATTGTTGGGCACTAATCCAATCCGTTGCTTTTATGAATGAAGGGCAATCTTGAAGTCCTAAGGTCTGTAAAACTTGCTCAGCACTATACATAGCACTTTGATGAAATAAACCTAACAACGAAGCTGTATTAATTTTGTCGATTGTGATGATTTTGGCAAACTGCCTAGAAATAGCTAATTCTTTAATCTCTAAATCACTATCCTCAGCAATCATTGTTAATAAGGGGACCAATAAATGGGCTTCTCTTGTAAAACAAAAAATCTGCTTTAAGCCTAGATTTCTCGCCTGCTGAAGACACCAAAATGCAAAACCATAAAAAATAGGGCCATAAATATAAGCACCATAAGATTCATATTGATCTAATTGATTATTAGTACTAAAAAACTGCGCTGCTTTTTCCCGAAGCTTAGTTATTATCCATTCTTGCTCTTGGCCTTTCTCTTGAATGGATTTTTCTAATTCATCGATTTTCGATTGCCAATTCAAATTATTACTATAAAAACAAACATTAATTTTTGCTCTTTGCGCCCCCTTAATATCCGCATCTAAATTATCGCCTATATGTAAAATATGTTCTGGTTGATAAGGATGTTGGGCTAACACATCAGTAAATAAAGTTCCTCCCTTATTTGCCTTGTATTCAGAAGAACTGTAAATCGCTAAGGGTTTAGCTAGTTTTAAGGCCGATTTTTTAAAGGCTATGTCAAGAAGCTCTGCCAAAATAGCCTCACTAAAATAACTATCAGAGACACAGATATAAGCTATTTTATTTTCAGTTAAATAACTAATTAAAGCGGCAATATAAGGATCAAGTGAAATTAATGCTTTTTCTGCTTCAATTTCACTAATAATTGCCTCCCTCATGTGATTGGGATGAATGACAGAGGATGAAATCTTTTTATAAATATCGTCTAAACCCACTTCGTTGCTATACTGTTCTGCTTCTTGACGTGCCAAGACTTCTGCTTGAATTCGTAATGACTGCCATTCCCTTGTAGCGAAAGTGTTGGGAAGTAATTTTTTTTCCTCTAATATTGTTGCCTGCTTTAAAAAAACATCAATAGGCTTTTGGCAATTTCGGTAAATTAAGGTATCGAAAATATCGAGAGAAATTAGCTTTACTTCTTTATTTTCAAGCTTTTGATAAACCAATTTCAAGGCTTCGTGAGAGGAAAAAATTGAGCTGCCACCCTTTATACATGCCATAGATATACTATCCCTTTTATAACGAAACACAGTCCATTTTTTCTATTTGAAATTCAGTCAAAGGGTTATTAAATAAACCATGTACTGGCTGCGATGATAAACAATTAAAAATAAAAATATTATTAGCCCAGCATTGAATTTGATGATTTAAAGGATGATCTCCTTCACCTACTCCTGGGGTCAAGGTATATTGCCCTTGATAGACATCTGGCCAATTAAATTGATAGTAAACAACATAATAGCCTGGCTCTGGCAAAAGATAGGTTTTATTTTGCACACAGCTATTTTCACCAAAAATAAAGGTACCGTATTTATCAGCTAATAAATAACCAAAAACTGTTTTTATATTGGCTTTATTTGAATAAACCATTAATTCAATTTCTATTTTATCTTGAAATCGTACTATTGCCTCAGGAAATTGAACTGGACGTTGATTAACCGAAATTTTTATTCCTTCAATTTTAATTTCAAATAAACCACTTAGTTTTTCTATAGGAATAGGCTGCCAATTCTTGTTATCGCTTAAATTGCGATTAGAGACTTGCTTTGGTACCGTACTTTCTGCGGTATGTATATCTTTCAAATACCATTCAATTCCTGCTGCGGTATTCCCATCAAACTTTAATATTCCCTTATCAAGATAAAGCACGCGAGTACACAAAGAACTTACCGCATTAAGATCGTGAGTAACAAAAATTTTTGTCTTAGTTTCAAAGTGTTTTTGTAAATAATGAATACACTTTTGTTGGAAAAAAATATCACCAACAGCAAGCGCCTCATCAATAATTAAAATATCAGGAGAGGCATGCAGCATAATGGCAAAAGCCAACCGCATTGTCATACCGCTAGAATAGTTTTTTATTTTTTGATCAATAAATTCACCGATATCTGCAAAGGCGACAATATCATCGAATTTACCCTCTACTTCTTTTTGCGAAAGCCCTAACAATAAAGCATTAATTTGAATATTTTCTGCACCTGTAAATTCGGGATTAAAACCGGAACCTAATTCAAGTATCGCTGCAACTCGGCCATTTATATTTAAAGAGCCTGTGCTTGGTTTGATAATCTTTGCAATAATCTGCAAAAGTGTACTTTTGCCGCTACCATTGCGGCCAATAATAGCAACTGATTCACCAGCTTCAATTGTAAAAGAAACCTCTGATAGAGCTTTAAAATCCTGAGCTGTCTCTTTTTTAAAGCCTCTTTTAAATAAAGACTTTAATCTGGTTACAGGATGAATTTTAAATATTTTAGATATATTTTTAACTTCAACTACATTATTCATTTAGGTTACAACACATCAGCAAATCTCTCCCTAGTTTTCTGAAACCAAATAAAACCACCACTCGCTATCACAATACTTATCAGAAAATAAATTCCTAAACCTGACCAATTGGGTAAATGACCAAAAATAATGAGCTGCCTTGCTTGTTCGATAATAAAGGTCAGGGGATTGGCAAGCAAGCATTTTTGGACTTTTTCCGGTAAAGCGTTTATCGAATAAAAAATAGGTGATAAATACATGACTATTTGTAAAAAAAAGACCATAAAATGAGTAACATCGCGAACAAAGACCCCCAATGAAGATAAAAACCAACTTAAGCCTAGGGTTACAAAAATTAAGGGGATAAAAAGAAGAGGTAAGAGAAGGATACTACTATAAAGCGTACCAAGAATAACAAAACACAAGAGAGTAAGAATTAGGCTATTAATAAAGAAATAAAAAAGAGCAGAACCAATAATGACAAAGGGATAAATTTCCAAAGGAAAATTTATTTTTTTTACAAAATTGGGATTAGCCAAAAGAATACTTGGTGAACGGGAAAGGCATTCTGAAAAAAAATTAAGAATAATTAAGCCAACATAAATA
>JAIUOG010000052.1 GCA_020161725.1 Pseudomonadota bacterium | reverse complement strand
TATTTCAATGATTTGTAAGCTTTCAGCATCTAAAACCACCGCAACAGCAAAGGCTTGGTTTGTTTTAAAATCATAACTTAAATCAACACCAGCTACTTTTTTAATTATAGCCGGCAGAGGATAATCCACCTCTAAAAGCTTAGACCAATTATATTGATAATCCTTAGCCTTACCCAAATCAAGTTCATGGTTAATAATAAGGCCAGGGGGATGAATAAACTGATTAGTCATGATTAATCTTATTAGGCTGAATCGATTTTATGATGCCTGAGAAATCAAGTTCGCCAAAACCTTCTTTTACAAATTGCTGATAGAGATGTAAAGCCTGATTTGCCATAGGCATAGTTAAATTAACTTTTTCAGAAGCTTTAGCAGTAAGGCCTAAATCCTTAAGCATCATTGCCGCAGTAAATCCAGGCTTATAATCTTGATTAGCAGGCACATTAGGTAAAATGTTAGGTACGGGTACATATTGACTTAAGGCCCAACATTGGCCAGATGAGCTATTAACGACAGAAAATAATTTATCGGCTGATAATCCAAGCTCTTCGGCTAACACAAAGGCTTCTGACACCGCTATCATTGAAATGCCTAAAATCATGTTATTACAAATTTTAGCAGCCTGCCCACTCCCAGCCTGTCCTGTATGAATAATATTTTTACCTAAATGCGATAAAATAGGCTTGGCCATGTTAAAAGTCGTTTCCTCACCACCGACCATGAAGGTTAAAGTCGCATTAGCAGCCCCCTTTGTGCCTCCGGAGACTGGCGCATCCAAAGGCAACAAACCAAATTGATGTGCCTCTCTATGCACTTCTCTACTCTGTTCAACATTAATAGATGAGCAATCAATAAAAAGAGTTCCCTTTTTAGCCTTAGCAAAAAGCCCTTCAGCATTACAAGTCACGGCCAGCACTTGCTCACCAGTTTGCAACATGGTTATTAAAATATCTTTATTTGCTGCAAGTTCATCCAAGGAAGCGACTGCCTTGCCGCCAGCCTCGCTAAAATGTTTGAGAGCCTCTTGTGACAGGTCAAAACCTTCAATATTAAAACCTGCCTTCACTAAATTAATAGCCATAGGTAAACCCATATGGCCAAGCCCAACAAATCCAATGTTTGTCATCATGAATTCCTTAATGGTTAGTTGGCATAACAAAGGCTGAAGATTTCAAATTAGAACTTGGCCACTTGGACGTTATTGTTTTACGGCGCGTATAAAAATCAATCGATTCTAGACCATGCATATTGGTATTACCAAAGGATGAGTTTTTCCAACCACCAAAGGGGTGATTAACAATAGGCACAGGAATTGGAATATTAATACCCACCATGCCCACGTCTATTTCTTGACTAAACTCACGCGCACTATAACCATCTCTTGTGAAGATAGCAGTACCGTTACCATATTGATGACGATTAATTAAATCAATCCCCTCTTTTAAGCTATTAACCTTTAGCATGACTAGAACAGGACCAAAAATCTCATCCTGGTAAATTGTCATTGATTCATCTACTTCGGTAAAAAGTGAGGGCCCCACAAAAAAGCCCTGAGGATGATCGGGATGCTTAAACGGCCTACCGTCTATTAAAAGATTAGCTCCTTCCTTAACACCTTGATTTATTGCGGCAATAACTTTGTCCTTATGCACACTACTAATTAAAGGCCCCATATCGGCATCGGGCTTATCGCCAACATCGACACGAATTTTTTTAATCATAGGAATGAGATGGCTTAAAAGTTCTTTTTCAGTTTGTTCTCCAACTGAAACCACTACCGATATCGCCATACAACGCTCGCCAGCAGAACCAAAGGCTGCTCCTACAATAGCATTAGCCGCCTGTTCAAAATTGGCATCAGGCATAATTAAGGCATGGTTTTTTGCTCCGCCAAAGGTATGAGAGCGCTTGCCATTGGCTATTGCTGTTTCATAAATGGATTTAGCTACGGGTGTTGATGCAACAGCTGTTATTGTTCGCACATCAGGATGAGACAATAATAAACCAACTGTCTCCTTATTTCCTTGCAAACAATTGGCTACACCATCGGGTAAACCAGCTTCTGTTAATAACTCCAATAAGCGTATCGGAGCAGAAGGATCTTGTTCTGAGGGTTTCAAAACAAAACTATTTCCACAGGCAATAGCTGGAATAATCATCCACATGGGTACCATTACAGGGAAGTTAAAAGGCGAAACACCTGCACAAACACCAAGAGGCTGCCTTAGAGTGTAACTATCGATACCTGAACTTAATTCCGCAGAAAATGGGCTTTGTAACTGGCTAATTAAACCGCAATGATATTCGACTAATTCGATAGCTCGATAAATAGAACCTTTTGCATCATCAATAGTTTTACCATGCTCTTGGTTAACTATTTTGGCTAAATCAGCTAGATTGTCTTCTAATAAATCTCTAAATTTAAATAAAATTTTTGCTCTTTTTACTGTAGGTGTTTTTGACCAGCTTAAAAAGGCTAGATTCGCTTTTTCAACAGTATCATTGACTAAGCGCGCATCAGCAAAATAGGTTTGGCCTATTACTTCACCTAATGCTGGATTATAAATTGCCTGTTTTTTTTCTGAAGAAATAAGTTCCGTCTTCCCATTAATATAATGAGGAACAAAATAAGTCATTTCCTAAACTCCTTTTAGGATAAAAAATAAAAAAATTAGTTAAAAAAAGCGGTAATTATCACTTGATAGAGACGACTCTTTTCGTCTTGTTGTGTGCTTTTTGTTTCAACTACTTCAAAATGGCTAAAAGATTCGACCTTCGCTAAGGCATCTTGAATGGCCTCTTGCAAACCCTTCTGTGAATAGCCTGTATAATCTCCCTTTAATTGTCTCATCCTTTATCTCCTAGGTATGATCTTAATCATCAATTTTCATATCTGGGTTTATTGATATTCGCTTTTAAGTCGAATAATCGAAATATCAAGAGACTTAGTGTATCAGAGCTTTCGTTTTAGCTAAATAAATGGTAGAAAATTGTTTGATAAACTTTTTTTATTCATGTTTTTTTTAGAGACAAGGAAGACAATATGGGCAATACAACAGTAAGAATTCCTAAAGGATATCAAGGAAAAGAACAACTAAAAATTAAATTAGAAGAACTGACAAACAATGAACTCACCTTTGTCGAATACGAATCTAAACCCGATCCCCTTGAAAGTTTTAGTCAAAGAAAAGACAGCATAAGAGAAGCTTTCCAATTTCTTGCAAAAACGCTTTTACCTAACATAATTGACTATGAGGCTTATGCAGAAGCCTGTGAACTTTCCTGTCAATTTAATAATGATGCTAATTTTAATCAAAAGGAATTCAATCGATTTTTAGGTCGTTTAGCAAGCATCATTGTTCGCGATTATCCTTGGCCCACAAATTACCAAGGTGACAAAACAAAAGATGTTCTATTGATGTTAGACAGAGCCGAACAATTTTGTATTTTAAAAAAAGGGAGGCCTGATCTCATTACCTTAATTCAGGTTCAACAAAAAAGTGAAAAACAAGATGAAACTGAATTAACTTCTTTGCACCCCTTTTTAATCTGGGATGAGCAGCATTCCTCTTTAAGCCCAAAAACGATTGATGCACTAAGGAAACTTAAAGCATCAATATCCATAAGCCCCAGCTGGTTTGCCGTATTACCAACCAATATTAGATTTTTTATACATCATCTTTGCTCTGGGAAAATTGGAATCACTGAAGAGCTTACCTCTTTAACCATTACAAGCATCATTAATGAGTTATATTCATTGTCATTGAAAAATTCTGTTACTCATTTCGAAAACATTGACTCTCACTCCCCCCCAAAATGGTTTACTAATTTAGAATTGCCTATACAAGAAAGCCTTCTTTTTTTGAAAAAAAATAAATTGACCTGGGAAAACGTAAAAACTGAAATACAAAATATTTTTAACTGCATTCAACAATTTCCTACAAACCAAAATAAGACTGAGTTTTTTAGAAAACTCACTGAATTACCTGCTTGGTATATTAATCTAAAACCCCATGAGCAAATTTTTTTAAAAGCACTTTTAGCTGAAGAACTATCCTTTTTTTGCAGTCGTTTCGGCCTTATTGAAGGTTTAGCTAACTATGGTTCAACTAAGATTATTGATTATGAAACAATGACTACTCTTATAGGGCAATCTCGTTCAAGCCATCCTGTAAGAAGGGATGTTTTACCTACTACGGATACGCCTGAAAATATCAGGCAGCAATTTACCGAAGCTAATTTAGCCCAATTAATGGCAAAAAGAGAATTACCCTTTTTGTTTCTACAACCTTTAAATGGCAGCGGAATACCTAAGCTTAAAGTAACAGAAGATTATTATATGGCGGTGGAGTTGGAGAGAGCGGCACAATCGTTTTCTCCCAACAAGTTAATTATGAGACATGTGCTAAACGATCTAAATAATTGGATTGAAAATACACCTAGACAAACAACAAATCCCTTTGTTGAATTTGTGAGTCAACATTTGTATTTAAAAGAACTGACTTTAAATGAAAGTACTGATATTTTCCTTAATAACGCATTCGATGCCAAAAAGCTTGATAAAAACTATGAAACTTATTGGCAAGCTGCCATCATAAAGTTAAAAGAAAATCGAAAAGAATATCTCGCTAAATTAGAAATGGTTAGCGAGATATTAAAAGAATATATAGCCATTCTTAATTCTCCAGAGACTGATAATAATAGAGAAATGTGGTTAGCTAATTTAGAAAACGAAATGATGTATATATTAGGTATTGAACCACACAGTTTTTGTGTCAGCGGAAAAGATAGAGCACAACTACACATTTTACATCAATTTGATAGACAAATTTATCGCGTTATCTATGGGAAACGCCCTAATTATTCGGATACAGGGGAAAACCGACAAAACTTTATTAATATTTTTGATTCTCTTTTTGAATGTGGACATGGACAAAGGATGGCTAGTTTTAGTGCAACTGGCTGCACCGGTATTAAAAACACAAACTGGTATTTAAAAAAAGATCTCTATACTTCACTTAAATCAGTATCTACCTATGATGTTATCGCAGGTCTTAATGAATTAGCTGAACTTTCGATAAAAGCCGAAGATATAAGCTTAGAACTTCACCAAGTGCTTAAATTAACTGCTGAACAAAGAATTGAATTGTTTGACCTTTTAAAAACGATGGTTTTAGATAAAGAGTTTTGGTCAGACAAAACGAATTCTTATCAATCCACCCCAACTCATGTAGGACAAATGTCGACGAAATTTAATCCTGGTTTCTTCCAATCTGTGTTTGGTTTTATGGGTTTGATAAAAATAAGTGAGATACCTGAGGAAATAAAACTAACAGCAATTTTTAACGATGCGAAAAAAGCAATGGTGACGACATCAGCCAAACGGGATCCGCGCACAGTCCAATTCTATGAATATATCGTTAATTTATTTAAGGAAGGAGAAAATCCAGCGGATAAATTCAAAGAAACGATGGATAATCTGATTAGGTTGTATAAACCCGCTGAGGCAGAGCCTTCTAACTTGTCTCAAATAACGGGCGTAACTACAAGTAACTAAATTGTACTCACCTTGATGATGCTGTGCTGAAAAACCCAGCATCATCAACATCGAAGAAATTGATTTAGATTAGACCCTGCATTTAAGAAGATTCTTCGCAAAGCTCAGACAGGTACAGCTTAGCATGACAGCTTTCCTCCCTGTCATCCTGCAGGATAGTATTCTTCTAATAGGCTTTCTAAACCATAATAAAGGCTATCTAATTTCGTCACTTTGTTACAAGCTAAAACCAAGCCAGGCATAAAAGAGATTCTATCAATACTATTATGGCTTAAAGTTAAGGTTTCGCCCAAAGCACCAAAAATAATATCTTGGCGAGCAATAAAACCTGGAAGGCGTACAGCATGAATATGAATATTTTGTTCAACCCCACCACGCGCCCCCGGAATCAGTTCCTTTAGTGCCAACTCATTTCGGCCTTCAGCTCTTGATTTAGCAATCATGTCTGCTGTTTTCATTGCGGTTCCTGAAGGCGCATCTAATTTTTGCTGGTGATGATATTCTATGATTTCCACTTCTGGCAGAAAAGCGGCTGCTATTTTGGCGAAACGCATCATGAGAATAGCGCCAATTGAAAAATTGGGGACGATAATTCCACCTAATTTTTTTAACTCGCATTGCTCTTTTAAAACTTGAATTTGCTCTTCTAATAAACCACTAGTACCAATTACAGGACAAGCACCTGCTTTAATGATTTTGAGGCTATTTTCGAAAACCGAATCAGCACGGGTTAAATCAACCACGACTTTAGCTTCATGTTGATGGATAGCTTCGTATAAATCATCGTCTCTACCCAAAGTTGCAACTAACTTAAAATTAGGATCTTTTTTTAGTGTCTCGCAGGCAAGGCTACCCATTTTTCCATAAGCACCGTTAACAATCACCGAAATGGGCATATTTTTCCTTATTATTATTATTCTTCTTCAGATTTTTTAGCTTTTTTTGCTTTTGTAGTTCGCTTATGGTTTTCTCGCACCACTTTTAAAGCCCATAAACTAGCTGGTAGCCAACCAATGATAGAGGCTTGCATAATTAAGGCAACCAGCGCCCCACCTGGATTATCTTCAATTAAAAAAACAATCCAAGGAAAAGCGCAGGCGATTAAAGATAAAAATAAGGTTTTTATCATTAGAGACCCTTATATTTAATATTTAAAACATAGAAATTTATTTTTAAAGTATATACTGATTCGCTTGAAATTTGCGATATCTGCTTAGAACAGTTATAAAAAATCTGTTATTTTAAAGATAAAATAAACTGCCCCTGCCATGCAAAGGTCATAAAAATATTATGAACAAGTTAATAAAAAAATTGTTTTCATTTTATTTACCCACCCCAGGTCGGACAAAAAAAAACAAAAAGCCATAAAAAAAATCTTTTTGTCTATAATTAGATGCATAAGGATTTAATAAGGTATTCCTATGCTATCCAAAATAAAAGGTATTGTACTCAATGATAAAGAAAGACTTATAAATAAATACATAAAAAGAATAAATAGCAATCTTCTTAATGCTCCTAACACCGCTCTTGAAGCAGCCCTCGAATTAGAAAAACTGAATAATCCTGAAAATCAAAACTCTAAAACACTGCAAGGGTGGTTTTTGGAAAATTGGGATAACTTAACTGATCTAATTCGCAGTTTACGAAAAAGATTAGACATAAAAGATGGTTTATCTCTTACAGAATTGGTTATACAAAAAATAGATACCCCACAAATATTAACAACCATCTATGATAAGTTAAATTTAGATGGCTCATCCAAAAATACTTTCATTAAAATTATTAGTGAACTCTTCCATATTAAAGAAGAGGATGTTCATGATTTATCTGCTTCAAATAATGCCGTTGTTCATGTTTCATTAAACCCTCAAGCAGAGCGTTATAGTGATTTTAATGATGCCATTATCGTAAGAATAGTTAGGATTGATGCACTAGAAAACTCCCCTCTTTCCGCTAGAAAATTATTATGGGGGCTTAAAGGAATCTCTTTTCCTCTTTTTTGTAAGGAAATTGGCGATGATGGTTTAGAGAAAACCTTTTTAGAAATAGGATCATTTTATCCCAGAGGTGATTTAGACACTCATTTTACGAAATTAAGAGAACATAAAAGTGAAAAGCTACGTTATAACTCGATAGGTGATGAACTTTTAAAATATAGCGCACAATTGATTCAACTTATGATCAAATGTAATAAACGTGGCATCAAACTTACTGATCTTAAATCAAAAAATATTTTACTAGATAACAATGGTGGGTTACAAATTAGTGATCCTAAGGGTTTTTTAAGGTCAGACTCATCACAATTTTTAAGTAATAAAGTAAATTCAACCCAAGATTATTATTCCGATGATGTATTTCTTAAAGAGGATAAAACCCATAAACATTATATAAAATTAAATCTCTTACAATGCCAAACATTAGCAGCAACTTTATATGAGTTGATTGTTGGAGAACGAGCCGAAAAGGTTAATGGCAAACTTATGTTTGATTTTACATCACCTTTTTTTGCAACAAGAACAGGAGCTTTTATTCAAGAATTTATTAGCGATTTATATAAATGTAACAGCTCATCTAAAAATAATATTACTAACTTAAATTTATTTTTAAAACGACTTGCTGCCTATAATCCTAAATTAATTGTTGATGAGATTGATGAAGCAGAAGAAGATAAATTCCGTGTTTCTTCAAGAAGAAATTTAAACTATTCGAGCAGCAGTTCTAACTCAAGCCCGACAAGCAGTCCAAGAAGCTATCCTTCATCTTCAAGCTTAACCTCTAATTATCCTCCACGCCAATTTAGCCCCCGTTCTAACTCTCCAGGGACACAAGAATTAAAACAAAAATTAAGCTCCCGAAGAATGATAGCCAGTACTTTGGCGCAATCGCATTCTAGTTCAAGCTCTAGCCCCACTACAACGCCGCCCCCGAGCCCGAATCAAAGCCCGATTATTCCCTCTAAAAAATCGATATCACCTATTTTAAAAGGTTGATAAGAACAGAGGACAGGGCAAGATCATACTATTACGCGTGCCATTTAAGATTGCTCAATGATCTAATTGTGTCATTCCCGCGCAGGCGGGAAACCATTTCTCAAGTTGGCACATCACTTTGTTTGATGGATGGATCCCCGCCTGCGCGGGGAAGACACAACTTGACTTAATAAAGGCAATGTATGCGGTTGCCCTCGAACAGAGGGGACAAAACTTGCAAATTGCAATTAAACCTTGTAAATTGGGCGCCTTTAAAAGTTAAGACTATCCAGTCCAATAGCAAGTTTTCAGCCCTTTAAAAAGCCTATCAAGCTTAAGCTGTTCTTTTGCTTTATATTTTTTAAATTTGAGGTAAGAAAGTAGCATGAGTAGGCATAAGCTGCACCCTAGTACAGCAATTATTAATAAAGCACAGCGCAATAAATCTAAACAAGCACGTAATGATGCACTTGATTGGCTAGTAACAACCTTCCCTGAAGCCTTTGATACCACTCAATGCATACGCCCTTTAAAAATAGGGATTATGGATGATATTTTAGCGTATGCAGATAAAGCAGAAGAAGCGGGTATATCTAAAAGCAAATTAAGAGAAGCTGTTGTTTTATTTTCACGTCGAATTGCTTATCTTGCCTGCTTAAAAGCCCGCGAAATGCGAATTGATTTAGAGGGTAATCCTACTACGCAAGTAAGTGCAGAAGACGCTGAAAAAGCGATACTTAAGATGAAAAAGCGCATCGAAAAAAGTGCTAGAAATGCGCGTAAATTACAGCCCGCTAAAATGAGTATAATGCCCAATAATCATAGACAAGGGCAATCTGGTATTGCGAGTTATATACCAAGTTACCCTGAAAGAGCGCCAGCTTTCAGTGCCCAAAATCCCATTACGCCACCGAAAGCAGCTACGGTAATTGTTAAACATAAAACCTCACGCCAATTTGACCCAGGGGCTGTGGCAAGATTAAGAGAAAAACTAGGTTTAACACCTGAAAAACAACCAGAGCTAGAAGAAGTTTAAACGTTGTTGTGGGCATCCAGAACGAGGGTCAATTATAAATCTGAACCGGATTGCTTCACGATGTTCGCAATGACGACATTGAAGCCTTAGTTTAGTGAAACGCAACCAAAGAAAAGGGGCTTTAAACCTTGATTGCGCTTCGCTTCAGCAACACAATATTAAGAAAACAAATCTGTCATTTCTTTGGGTAAGGGAATCGATTTACCTAATTTATAATCTATCCAGACTAATTTAGAACTAGCCTCCGTCATTAAGGTTTCACCTTGATAAATAGCGTGGTCAAGCACAATGCTCGAACGGCCAGGACTATGTAAGCGGCTAACTAATCTTAATTTGGCAGGATAAACAATGGGCTTAATAAAAGTGCAAGTTAATTGTAAAACAACAGGGCCTTTATCCTCAGATAAACCAAGCCCCATATCAGCCAACCAATCAATACGGGCTTGCTGAAAATAGTCAAAATAACGGCCGTTGTTAACATGCCCAAGGGCATCCATATCGCCCCATTCTATAGCAAAGATTTTTTCATGCATGGTTTTGTCTGTCATGATAAGTCAACCGGATCAATATCCACATTCCAGCGGATGTTATTATCTATTTTATTCATTGTTAACCATGCTCTTAAATTCGTCAAACGCCTATGTAAGATTTTTCTTGAAGAGCATTTAACTAATAACTGCATTCGATGCTGTAAAGCTTTAAAAGGCATGGGTGCCGGGGCAGGCCCTAAGACTTTGATCTCACTATCTTCTAATTGGGTTTTAGCTAAATGCAAAAAATTTAAAACTTTCTCTTGAACCCTATCCTGAGCTCTTAACAAGGCCATATAATGGTAAGGCGGTAAAGCTGCTTTTTCACGCTCCATTAATAAGCGCTTAGCAAAAGCATCATAGCCCTGCTGAATTAAAATATTTAAAAGAGGATTATCTGGCACATGCGTTTGAATAAGCACTTCCCCCGCCCTATCTGCTCTTCCTGCCCTACCAGAAACCTGCGTTAACAATTGCCCTAAGCGTTCTATTGCCCGGAAATCATAGTTATAGAACCCAGCATCAGCATCGAGAATGACGACTAAAGACAGCCTGGGAAAATGATGCCCCTTTGCAAGCATCTGTGTTCCCACTATTAGTTTCGCCTCGCCCTGATTAATACGCTCTAATTGGTTAGCAAAGGCATGTTTTTTACTTACCTCATCTCTGTCAACTCGCAATACGACTTCATTAGGAAATTCTTCTGCGAGATACTCATGAACTCGCTGCGTACCTGCGCCAATAGGAATAAGTTCTTCAGCTTGGCAATTTTCACAACGAGGAGGAACATGTTTAGTTGTACCACAATGATGACAAATTAAATAAACGGGTTTTCGATGTAGGGTAAAATGACTAGCACAAGCCTTGCAATCAGCCATCCAACCGCAGGAATGACAAAGTAAAACAGGAGAAAAACCACGTCTATTAATAAACACTAGAACCTGATTGCCCTTTTGTAAATGGGTATTAATTTTAGCCATCGTTTTAGGTGCTAGACCATGATTTAAACTGGTATTACGTACATCAATAAGTTCATAATACAAAGGGGTTTCAGTCATGGCTTTTTTAGTTAATTTTAATAAACTATATTTAGCTTGCTCACAATTATATAAGGTTTCAAGGCTCGGGGTTGCTGAGCCTAATAAAATCGGAATATTTAACTTATGCGCCCGCATTAAAGCGGTATCTTTAGCTGAATAACGCACGCCTTCCATCTGCTTAAACGAGCTATCATGCTCTTCATCAATAATGATCAGTTTTAAATGAGGAAGAGGGGTAAAAATAGCAGCCCTTGTACCAATCACTATTTTAGCAATGCCATTCGCTGCTAATTGCCAAGCACTTTGTCTCTCTGTCTCATTTAAATTAGAGTGAATTACAACCAAAGGTTCTTTAAAACGCGCTAGAAAACGAGCGACTAATTGAGGTGTTAAACCAATTTCCGGGACAAGTATAAGCGCCTGATTATTATCAACTAATACTTCTTCAAGTAGCTGCAAATAGACTTCTGTTTTACCGCTTCCCGTTACTCCTTGTAGCAAAGAGCAATGATATTGATTTAAATTTGATTTTAATTGGCTTACAGCTTCTTTTTGTTCCTCATTTAAAATAAGAGGTTCTTCTAAAACCTCTTTACTATTAAATGGTAGAGCAACAACCTCATTCACCTTAATAAGATTGAGATTTAATAAGGCAGAAATAGCTTGCTGACTGATCTTTTCGCCTGCAAGTGCCTCTTTATTCACAATAGGCTTTTCTTTTAAAAGAGTTATTAATTTTTTTTGGCTTGATGCTCTTTTATTAATAAGCTCTAAGGCTTCATCAGGAGAAACGATTAATTCATAAGAAAGGCTTTGAGGTAAACTCACAGGCTTACCCAAACGATAAAGTTTAGGAATAGCTAAAAGGAGCACCTCTGATAAAGGTGCTTGATAATATTGGCTAACAAAACGGCAAAGATTTAAAATTTCTTCAGACAAAATTGCTTTTTCATCGATAACTTCAGCAATCTCTTTAAGCTCAAACTGCAACTCTTTATCCTCATTTAGAGCAATAACAATACCTAAACGAAGCTTATTACGAAAGGGAACTAAAACTCGTACGCCAGGTTCTAGTTCCTTATCCAAATTAGCCTTATAACTAAAATGATCCCGTCTCGTATTGGGGATAGAAATTTGATAAATGCGCTCCACTAGCTTTTTTGCCATTCATGACTTGCAGACTGCCCCGGGGCTGAGAATACTTTAACGACGATTTTTTCAATGCGATGTTTAACTAACTCTTCTTTATCTTTAATGAGCTCCAAAACAAACCAACGAGATAATTCTTCAACAGTAATATTAGTTAGCGGCATAAGGGTGACATCTTCTTTTAAGAAAGGAATTTTTTTCTTATTAAAAGTAAAATAATAATACTCATCATCTTCTGCCATTTGTAGAAAGGGTGATAATTCCGGCATTAAAAAAGTTTGGTTTAAATGTCTGCAGAGCTTATGAATACGCTCTTTATAATAGCGATAATCGAAAGTCATTCCATTTTCTTCCACTGTCGTAGTTAAGGCTAAATAAACATTATACATATGTCCATGCAAGGGTTCCCTTTCAGTTGCAGAGAAAATAGTTGTATGGCCTGCGGAGAATTTCATCGATTCTTTTTGCAATTCGACCGTGGTTAAATATTTTTTCATAAGCTCGCTCGTTTATCATGCAATTGAAAACCCAATAAGGGAAAGTCAATTTTTTTGGTTAAGGCAATCACTTTAAATAATTCACCCATTTCGCTGGGTTGTAGAAGTTTTTTGATATCGGTGTTGACAATAAGCCGCTCAGATTCACTGCCTATTTCTTGCACTAAGTTTAACAAACCCAAGGATAATAAAAAAGAAGCTTGGCTACAGTAACCCGCAATAGAAAAACCAGCCCTATCTGCTGCATCAGCAACATGACTAAAATCGACATGGGCGGTGATATCTTGCTTACCAACATGAATTAGTGCATTTGGATGCGCCTGATGCCTAAAATGGCACATTAAAGTACCGGTATGTCTATCAGGATGATAATATTCATGGCGTGGAAAACCATAATCTATTAGAAAAAAAGCACCCTCATTTAAAACATCAGAAGCCTCTTTTAACCAATCATCAATAAATAAATTAACTTCTGAAATATAGGGGCTCGGTAAAGTTTGTAAATCAGTAACAGCCTTAATGAGCCGCTTATTTTCAGTTGGAAGAAAAATTTCTTCCAATTCATCTTGCTCATTCAACTTAATAAAGCTTTCTAAAAGACCTGTAGATGTATGCAAAAAACGATGAACAGGCATTGCATCCAGCACTTCATTAGCAAGCATTACCCCATTAAAACGCTCTTTTGGCCATGAAGATAGCCATTGAACACGCTCATATAAATGCGGAAGTTCTGTTTTAATAAGACTTTTTTGCCTTTCTTTTAAGGAAGAACTCACTTCTAAAATATAATAGTTTTGAGGCAAGCTATTTAATTTTTCTAAAGCACGCAATAAATCAACACAAAGCCTACCACTACCTGCGCCAAATTCTAAAATAGACGGATTTGTAAGACTTGATAAAATTTGCTGCACCTGATTTGCTATAGCCGCTGCAAAAAGAGGCGTTAATTCAGGGGCCGTAATAAAATCACCATCCTTACCCAATTTTTGTAAACCAGCGCTATAATAACCAGCGAAAGGGTCATAAAGCGCTTGCTGCATAAAATCGGCAAAGGACATTGGCCCGTCTTTCAATTTTGTTTTAATGGTATTGATTAAAGTCATCTTTTTCTAAAATTTATAAAATGAGGAACATACCTTGATTGAAACTAACAAACAAGGCTCTTTAGCCCTAGTAACAGGCGCTTCACGCCGTATTGGCCGAGCCATTGTAGAGATTTTACATGAAAAAGGCTTCAAGGTTGCAATTCATTATAATTATTCTGCTACAGAGGCTCTAGACTTAGTTAACATTCTCAATCAAAAAAGAGCGGATTCTGCTTTTGCTTGCCAAAAAGATTTAACAAAGCCCCAAGCAGCAGAGCAATTAATGAAGGAAGTAGCCAAACATGGCTTACTAAGTCTTCTCGTGAATAATGCCTCTATTTTTAAAACATCCGATTTAAATTCCACTGAGCCTAGGGAATGGGATGCCTTATTTAATGCCAATGTGAAAGCCCCTTGGGCCTTAAGCTTAGCCTGCCGGCCTTATCTTGAAAAATCAAAGGGTTCGATTATTAATATTACGGATATTCATGCGGAATCCCCGCTAAAAGATTATGCTGTATATTGCCAGACTAAAGCTGCCTTAGTTATGCAAACAAAGGCGTTAGCAAAAGAGTTTGCCCCGCTGATTCGAGTCAATGCCATAGCGCCTGGCGCCATTGCCTGGCCCGAGGATGACAATAGCTTATCGCAAGCAAAAAAAGAAAAAATTATTAACCAAACGCCTTTAAAGCGCCATGGCGACCCCCAATTTATTGCTCAGGCACTTTGGTCTTTAGTAGAAAATCCCTTTATTACGGGTCAAATATTAGCGGTAGATGGGGGAAGGAGTATTTAATTTTATCTAATGCCTGGGTGCAACGAAGCGCACCGAGGCTGTCATTTTTTAAACAGCATTGAAACAGGAGATAGTTCTCCAGTCATTCCTGCCCCCCTGTCTGAGCACAGCGAAGAATCTTCTTGAGCGCAAGGCTCGAACACCCCAAAATCTTTTACTTCGCATTCAACAAGATCCTTCAAAAAGCGAACGCTTTTTTCAGGATGACATGGAGGAAGGCTGTTATTCTTGTTCCAGCTCTCGCCAAGTGGAAGAGGCGATCCAAAGGACAGAAGCTGCGGAATAAAATAAAGCGAATTTCATTTTATAGGTATAATTAATACCTACAATAAACCTATTTTAAAATAGGTATAAAGCATACCTATAGCATACCTATTTAGGCATTTTTGGCTACAAAGGGCTTTGTTGAATCTATTCACTGTTAACTTGGACGGGCAATAACAGCGGCTGTCATTCTTGATACACAGGTTTGTTTACCTTCTTCATTGAAAAGTTCGATTTGCCAAACTTGGGTGGTTCGGCCTAAATGGATAGGCTGAGTAATGGCTTTAACAAGCCCCTCTTTAACCGAACGAAGATGATTAGCATTAATTTCTAAGCCAACACAATAGAATTTTTCTAAATCAACCACTGCATTAGCTGCCGTTGAGGCTATCGTTTCAGCTAAAACAACATTCGCCCCACCATGCATAATACCAATCGGTTGACGAGTTCTCTCACTAAAAGGCATAGTGGCCACTAAAAAATCTTCGCCTACCTCTGTAAATTCAATGCCCAAAAAATCAGACATGGTATTTTTTCCTCGTCGATTTAAATCGTCGACTTTAAAAGGTTTAAACCAAATAGACATATTTCTTCCTTGTATTTACTTTTACAAATAAAA
>JAIUOG010000051.1 GCA_020161725.1 Pseudomonadota bacterium | reverse complement strand
ATGAATGCAGAAAATAGCAACAGTCATTACTATCGTGATCGAGACGAAAAGCATGAAGTATTGTGTTGCATTAGCGAGTTGAATCCACCAAAATTATCAATATAAAAGTCTGATTATTATTATAATCAGACCTTAGTCAATAACCGTGTATAACGTGTACAACGTCGAAATTATGTCTTATATTTAGGCACAACGTTGGAGCGCTATATGAAAGTACAAAAAATTAAGTTAAATGCTTATGATTACAGTTGGCTGGTTCTAGATAATAATCATTTACCTGTTAAACCAATTACAGATTTTATTCGTTACTTAAATAATGTAGATAAGTCACCGTTCACTGTTCGCAGTTATGCTTATCATTTAAAGTTGTTTTGGGAGTTTTTAGAATTAAAACAAATAGATTGGACTAAAATTAATTTATCAAGTCTGTCGTCTTTCGTTGGATGGTTACGCGAACTTAAGGATGCCAGCAAAGTAATTGACCTAATTGAGGATAATTCAGCACGTAAACCAGCAACTATAAATGTTATTTTAGGCTGCATTTCAAGTTTTTATCGATTCCATAATCAACTAGGAAATACAAACGTAACTATTACAGAGCCTAAAAGCTTACCTGGCAATCGCTACAAAGCCCTTTTGCATCACGCATTTAAAAATAAACCTGCACAAAGAAGAATTATTTCAGTACGTCAAATTAAAGAACTTCCTAAACTCATTACCGAAGAACAGTTTATTCAACTTAATAATGCGACATCTAATTTCAGAGATAAATTCTTACTTTGGCTACTATTTGAGACTGGGCTTCGAATTGGCCAAGCACTCTCACTTCGGCATGAAGACATAATTTGTTGGAATAATGAAATTCGAACAAAATATAGAATGGATAATACTAATCATGTTCGTAATAAATCACACAGACCAAATACACTTCACGTTTCAAGCAATTTAATGTCTTTATATAGTGAGTATGTAAATTCCTTAGATCAAAATAAATTAAACGATTATGTATTTATCAACTTAAAAACCTATGAATCACTTAGTTATCCAGCTGTTAAAAAACTGTTTATCAATTTAAGCGAAAAATGTGGTTTCTACGCTAGACCCCACATGTTGCGCCATACGCATGCTTCAGCATTGGTTGGAGCTGGTTGGGATATGGCTCTAGTTCAAAAGCGACTGGGTCACGTAAGTGTGCAGACTACTATTGATACTTATACTCATATTGATACTAAACAGATGAAAAATGCATTCAAAAGTTACCTCTCAACAAGGGAGAATAACTAATGAAAACTGTACAATTAATATTAAATGAATCCATTGAAAATGACGAATTACTCAATAAAGATAAATGGCTCGCAAGCGATGGTCGGGTTAAAACCAGACAGCACGCAAGGTATTTATTATTTAAATTTTTCTAAAATTACTACTCAATGGCTTAAAAACTCGGCTAAAAAGTTTGTCCGGTTACAGGCAACAATTAGAAGCTTTTCAACCTGTCGTGGGTACATTCGAAGTTTTAATCATTTAAATGATTACTTGCTGACCCTTAATACTTTTACACCGCCACAGAATATCAACAGAGCTTTAATTGTTGGATTTATTCAATATTTGGCTGTTAGAAAATTAAATCCTATGACACGAGGTATTAGTTTATTAAATCTTAGAACATTCCACCAAGTGGTACTACAGGAAGAATGGTTAGAGCTGCCAAGTAAGCCTATTATTTTCGATAATGATTTACCTAGAAATACAACTATTACACCTAAATATATTGGTCAAGATGTTCTTAAGCAGCTAAAGACACACCTTCCCCAACTTAATTTATGGCTGCAGAGATTCATTATTGTGCTGATGGAAACTGGTCGTAGGGTGAGTGAAGTATCATTGCTAAAATTTGATTGCTTAGAGCAAGACGGAGATGGTGATTGGTTATTGCGGGTTCATGAGAAAAAACTTAAGCGTGTGCGATTAATTCCAATTTCAAAAGAGTGTGTTGCTATCATAAGGGCACAACAAGATGAACTTAGAAGCACCGGTACAGTTAGCCCATTGTTGTTTCCTGGTAGACGGCAATCCAAGTCCCCTACTATTTCGGCTCCTCATGTTAATCGTGCGCTAAATAAGTTAGCAATAGAGAACAATATTATTGATAACAATGGGGTTATATGGAAGTTCAGCTCTCATCAATTTAGACATACCGTAGGGACTCAAATGATCAATTCAGGAGTACCACAAGTCATGGTGCAACACTATCTTGGCCATGAATCACCAGAAATGACAGCACGATATGCACATATTCATAATGAAACTATGAAAAATGCTTTTGTTGGTTATCAGGAAAATTTAATTGATATTCAAGGGCAGACAAAATCTACTGACGAGCAAATGAATGCGCGCTGGCTCAAGAAAAATATTATGTCTCAATCTCTACCTAATGGATTATGCTCATTACCATTAACGCAGCAGAAGTGTCCACATGCCAATGCTTGTTTAACTTGCACACACTTTAGAACATCCAAACAATATTTACCTCAACATAAGGCTCAGCTAGAAGAAACCAACAAGCTTATAGAGCGAGCCAAAGAAAATGGCTGGCAGCGAATTGAAGAAATGAATGGTGAAGTTGCTAGCAACCTGAATACCATTATAAATAGATTGGAAAAAGAATGAATACAGAAAAGCACATCACAGCCTTAAAAGAAGCGGCACAAACAAAGAGTATGGATACCCTAAAACGATTTCATGATGCATTGAAAATCATGCAAGATGAACAAATACCTATTAACCTAGAGTCAGTAGCTAGATTTGCAAAGGTCTCAAAACGTTGGATATACAACAATCCCACCTTAGTAGAACAAATTAAAAACATCAAAAAAGAAAGGAATAACAACCGTCTGATGATAGATCAGGCAATTCAACTAAGGGCAAAAGACCGAGAAATAGAAATTCTTGTTAGACAAAATAAAACGCTACGGATGCAAATAGATGAATTAAGACATCAGCTAGAAGTGTCCTATGCAGCTTTATATAAACAAAATGATTAAAAAGGCTTAACCTTAATCCTGAGCTTTAAAATAACAAGCTACAGGATTAAAGGTTAAGTTATTTTTTGTTAATTTACTTTTTTAGTAACATGAATAGCCAATCGATGAATAGTAGGGTCATACCAGTCAAATTCAACCTCATCCCCCACCTCCAAAAATTGAGTAGGATATTCCTTATTCTTATAGAGCTTATATTCGTTTACCGCTAGATCACCAACATGAGCAAAATAAGTTTGAGAATCTGAATCACGTAATAGAAAACCGTAAGGATCCCCTGCTTCTTTACCAATAAACACTTTTACCACTTTGCCTTTTAACAATGCCATAATTTATAGCCTCATAAAAAATTTAAAAAAAATTGATTTTTTTATTGCAATTAAATTTTCCATTAGCTATAATTCCATGTGACAGTTAAAATGCTATAACCACAACTATAAAATCACTTTATAGAATATCACACTTCTTTTGAGGTTGCAAGGCCTTTTCTCTAACTATTTAAACATCCCCGTTAATTTCAAGAACTTAATAATATTTGATCACATGGTCTGCGGAAATTATTGAAATGCGATAAGCCCAAGAACTGATTGTATATGGGCTTTATAGAGGTTACACAGAACTATTTAGTGGATCCAAAATAATATCCAATTACCAATGTTGCAATAGATGGGAGTGTAATTTTACATGTCTCAAATACTGAATTATTGGGGGAAATCAACTCACTAATTGCTGCCAACGAATACATAACTGCGACTACAAGTAAAATAAGCTTCGCAAATGTTAAAAGGTGACGGGGTGTCACGTCACCTTCGGATATACCCTCAACGTCAGCAAATGCTTGCTCATCGGATAATTTTGTTTCATCATTACCGCTAAATATACTATCTGGCATGTTTCAACCCTGGCAAGATCACTTCCCTTCTTCCTTTTTTACCTTCAATGATAATCTTATCGCCATGTTCAATAGCCTCGGCTAAAGAGTCACTTAATTCTACCGCTCTACGTATAACATCAGAACGACTTGGGGCACCAAAGCGTTTTTTTAATCTATCTGTTTGCTCAAGAGTTTCCTCTTTAATGCGTATATTTAATGTACTAGACATAGTCTTCTCCCATAATCCTTGTATATACAATTGTAGTACAATGTTGTATACAATACAAATCTATAGATATAATGACTTTTATTGCGTTGATAAATATAAACAGAATAGATAGAATATCGCTGTGCACGTTCTATACGGTATATCCCAAGTTCTTTTAATCTATATAATCAGACCGTAGGTTAAAACCGTAAACCTTGGATTCAAAAATGTAATATTTCTTTTTAACTCCCTACTGATCGTGGATTTATGAACTCCAATTTCTTTGGCTATTTGATTTTGCTTAAAACCAGCTCTTAATAATCCATAAATCTGGCATCTTTTTCTAAAATCCAAATGCTTATAAGCCAACTTGAACTCCTTAAAAAACAATATAATCAATATGTTATTGTATTTTTTAAAAGCAAAAGTTGCACTTATCAGTTGAATCCAGCCAGAACGTTCAGAACGATATAATGGCATATATTTTCTCATTACCGTTGGAGCACTTGAATATATTAGAGGAAACATAATGAGATAGCTAAGCGACTTTAATCGCTAATATTTTATCCATATCAAACAACATATGGGCTATGGCAAGTACTTATCTCTGAAATCTTATATAAATAAGTTATCATCATATGATAAAATTATGAGCACCACTTGATGGTAATAAATAGGATTGAGCATGTTTAATTCGTTTCATATCGATGGAGTAAAAGCATTTGATGAAAATAATTATGGAATAGCTAAAGATTGTTTTCTTCAAGCAATTAATATAAATCCAGAGGTAGCAGAAAGCTATCTTTATTTAGGAAAATGTTTCTTTTTGGGTGATGAAAAACAACAAGCTATTTCTCCTTTAAAAAAATTCATTGAATTAAGACAATCTAATTTAGATGAAGTAGCCAATGTTTCTTATGCGTTCGATTTATTAGGTCAATGTTATGAAGCGGAAAACAAGGACACTGCTGCACTAAGATGTTACGAGACGGCAACCAAAACTTATCCATCTTGTGCTTCTGCTTGGAATAATATGGGTTTATTTTATATAAAATCTGCTCTGCATTATCTTGAAATAGACTTGGCAAACAGCGCTAAGCTGTTTAAAGGCGCGCTCGCTTTTATTAAAAAAGCCTTAGAAATATGTAGTGACAACCCTGTATTTTTACAAAGTGCAGCCAGTTGGTATGAACAATACATTGAAGTTCTTGAAAGAGTTGTTGAAGACAAAGATGCTGTACAGAAGAATATAGTAAGCAATTTTAGTTACGCAATACAATATTACAGAAAAGCATTATCAGTATGTCATGAACAAGATTTCGCATTAAGAAATATTATTTTATCCAACCTTACAGAATGTTTAGCCCAATATGGTCATCATTTGTATAAAAATAAAGATTATAAAAAAGCACAAGAAACTTACTTGGAAGCAATGCATCTTGATCCAGAACATCTTATTGTCATTAATCAATTGGGTATGTCTCTCTTTAAACAGGATTGCTTCCCTGAGGCAAGAAAGTACTTTTCCCATATTGGAAAAAACGGAAGATAAACAAGAAATTGCGGATGCTTGGTTAAATATTGCTTGTACTTATAGATTAGAGAAAAAGTGGGAGAATGCTGAGGCAGCACTTAGCAAAGCCAAGCAATTCGCACCTAAAGATTCTTCTATTACCGAAGAAGAAATGAAGTTGAATGAATCAAAATTGTCAGCTCTTCTTGTATCTATACCTCAAACATTATTTGGCAGCTCAAATCCTGATTCTCAAGGTGCTCGAAGTAAGACAGTTCTAGAATCAAATTTCCATTTTGAGTTTAACTAAAGTTTTCTGAAGCATATTTAGTTCATTGGCAGTTTGGGCTGGATATGCGGTAAAACCCTATAGAGCGCGAACTTAAAGCTAATTTAATTGCTTCTTTTTAAGCTCTTGTGTATGTTTTCTTGTCGAGCTTGGCGGTTATCATAGGAAACCATCCGTTCACTATCCATGATCCGATGCATCCTCACCGACAATTCAATGAGAATGCTTATAGTCCAAGAAGCAAATTTTTTAATGAATAAAACATGCGCTGTGCACGTTATATAAAACTTATAAGTTCCTTTAATCTATATAATCAGACTTGTTAGAGGGGTATGACAATCATTGGAACGAAAAGGTACTCTAAGGTATGTGCAAAAAATTAAGTCAATAAATTATGGGACATCACATTTCAATCAAGAATATGTACAACCATGTTACCCAATAGTAATCCTTCCATTTTTAATTAAAGCTTTTGGATATAGTTCTGAAATACTCTTCATGTAGGCCGCCTCCCTCATGGTGGTTTTATTGCGATAAATCAGTTTCAAATGTGCAAATCTCAAGATCCTTAAAATATAATAAAGAATATTGTTTAATATACATATAATTTTTCTAATATTTGTCTAGATGGTATTAATTTATTTTAATTAAATCATCCGGCCTCCAGGTTTGATTAAAAAATGCGGCCTCAGTTCCATATAGCCGAATCGTTGCTAAAAAAGCCCTGTTTGGCAATGTTTGAATCCAATTTTTTTCATCAACATCACTGGGTTTGTTTGGAGCAAAATAGATATCAAGCGAGCCATCTTGATTATAGATAGGCTTATTAAATTGGTTGATTGAAGGAAATGCTTGATTAGTTTGTGGCATGGTACCGTCTTCTGGATTATAAATAGTAATAGCCCAATATAGTTTTGCTGGAATGTGCGCGGGTAAATGCAATTTATAAGTATGGCTACCATCTAATAAATCTCCATCTTTATCACGAAGTGCAGTAGGATATTTTGATCCTAAATTAATAGTATCAACAACCATGGCTGGGGCTGAAGAAAAAGCTACTTGGAAATAGGTTGCACGCTGAATGAGATCAAGATAAGCAGGTTGATACCAATCAGCATCAGTACCCGCCCAAACATTCAAATACTGGCGGTCTGAATAGTAAAGATCGCGCTTATCTGTCCTGCCTTGTATACGGGTGGCAAAAATCATTTGAGGTGCTGTTTTTACTGCTGATTCTAATAATTGTTTTTGTTCAGCAGGTGGATTAAATGGCATATCTTTAATTATTCCTATAGATGCAAGAATACCTCTGAGGACAGACGGCAATGCATCAGATGGTTCTGCATCTACAAACGCTTTTAATTTCATCCAATAGCTAAAATCTGTTGGATACATCATATTAACAGCAACATTTGATGCATTGGGAAATTGCATGGGCTTTCTTTGGCTTTCAATTGCAGATAAAGGATATATTTGCGTTTGTTCAGCTGTCGCGACTGCTTCACGCGTATCCGGGCCATCTTTACCTTGTTGTAATACCGTGCGGAAGAATAAAAATACATTATTTGTTTGGGAGCGAAAAACAAAATAACCCGCAGGTACATGTCCTTGATAACCAGGAGGCAATAACAAATATAATCCTCCTCGAGCTTTATCAGGGCCAGCAGCACCTACATCTGTCAGAGTATGCTGAAAAAAATCTGTAAACATGCCAATAACATTAGGTGGTGCATAAATAACTAAAGGTCCGGTTTCTTTTAAATTTAAATAGTTCATAGAATAAATAACATCACAATTGGGTGTGGGTACCCATGTTTTCGCGTTCATTCTATCTTTCCAAATAGGCAAGATATTATATCCCTTACCAAACTTTGATTCAGAGCCATCACGCATTCCAATGACATTTAAAATAGGCAACGTGAGAAAGTAGGCGGTTATCGCTCGTTGGTAATAAGCATCTTGTATATATTTAGTAACTGTTTTCTGGTCGGGCCATTTTCCATCATACATTTGGCCAACCAATGGAGAAGTATTTTCTTGAGAAAAAGCGATGCTACTTGAAAATAAAGTACTATTTATTAAAAGTATCGCTAGAATTTTTTTCATCATTATTCCCTTCATTTTTTATTGAGGAACGTTTATTTTTTCAATTTTTGGAGGTTGCCAAGAACCATCGAGAATGCCTTTATCTCCCCAATAAGCACGGATATATAGAGAAAAAGTGCCTTCAGGCGCTGGTAGCCAATTAGATTCTTTATCTGCACCAGGCGAAGCGTTCCCTGCGTAGAGTGTGAGGGAACCATCCCTATTAAATTTTAAATTTTTGTTCTTGGTTCCTAGCGAATAGCGATTTAGATTATTAGGACTAAAGAAATGATATTGATTATAGAGTGTCATTGACCAAAACCCTTTGACAGGAGGAGTTTGTCCTTTGAGAAAGGTAATGGCATATAAATTATTACCATGTAAAGGTGAGCCATTTAAGTCTACATCCGTATAAAAATATTGTGTTTCTTCTTGCCGATTTTCGAAGATATTTGATTTTGCGGTCCCTGTGCGGTCGAAATAATCAACACCCCAATTTGAATTATTTATCGATCGATTCCAACTGTTACCTGCAGGGACACCGTTGTGCTTCCATTGGATAAACGAATCAATAACTTCTTTTTCAGTTTCTTGTGCCGCTTCAATTAACGCTTGCTTAATTGCTGGGTCTTTTTTTGCAGCATTTAGTAACTGATAAAACTGCGAATAAAAGGATGATTCGCCTTGAAGTGGTGAAACATTATCTAGAATATCTTTGAATTGATCGAAGAATTTTTCAGGAATGACCCATTTGGTTTCACCTCTATTCGTATTACTCGATGTAGTGTTAATAGTCGGTATTTTACTATAATCAACCATCTTCATTTTCCCATCAAAGTTGGCAAGCGGATATGACACGATTTGATTTATCATTTTTTGAATTGCCGCACGATCTTCTTTTGTCTCTTCCATAAATACCCGTGGGATGATTAAACCGAGTTCAGTAGGAGATCGAATAATCTCTGTAATACCTTGTGGTATTTCACCTTTCCAGTTAGGACCAACCAGCAAGTAAAAACCAGGTTTTGTACCATATTGTTTTCCTAATTTACCAAATTGATCAGTTCGTGCATCGTAAATGGCATACACCCAAAAACGATCGCCAAAATCGGGAACTTGAATAACAACAGGTTGTTTATTAAGGGAAAATAAACCCAGTCCATAAACAACATCTTGGTTAGGACAGGCAACAAATGTTTGTTCAGGCTTAATATAATCCGTCAGCATCGCAATCTGCCCTTGTGGTGCTGCGGGTAATACACCATTCATCAGACTGGGTTGTGGTGCTTGTGTAATAGTAGCTCGTCGATTAAAAAGATTTGCCATTGGCCATCCCCAAATATAAGCCGCTCGAGCCACTGCTTTGGCATAATCTTTTGGTATCGTCACGCTATTGACAGGCTGAGGTGGCATTGATGAATTGTTAGGGATATTAGTATTTATTTGTGCATAACCGGGGTTGATAATTAGGTATGAACAAGCAAGAGAAACAAGTAATTTTTTCATGAAAGTCCTTTTTCATATATACCAAACGGTAATAAATTATAGTTTATTCTTAATAAGTAGCAATTGACAATATACTCTATTTGTAACCCTTTTAGAGCGTATGAAATAGAAATTACTATGAAGTATTTTTACAACCGTATTGATTTAACTCGTTTTAATAGGTATAGAATGATTGCCACATACTAGATGTTCCATTATATAACTCTGCCTCATCACCTATAGATGCCCAATTAATCCAACGATAGATAGCGATAAAAGCTAGCCCGAGAAATTTTTAGGGTTTTGCATATATCATCAATACTCAGCAAACAAGTCTCGATATAAAAGAGATAATGACTGATACGGCTGGCGCTAGCGAAATAATCTTTGCGTTATTTTGGTTGTTAGGATACCAATTTAGTCCAAGGCTTGCCGATGTTGGTGGTGCTCGGTTTTGGAGAATTGATTCTAAAGCCGACTATGGTGTGCTCAACGATATTTCAAATCACAAAATTAGCGAAGCATCAATGCGCAAGCATTGGGAAGATATTCTACGAGCCACTGTTTCATTGAAATTAGGCCATGTGAGTGCTTCAGATTTAATACGTTCTTTGTTTCGAAAGAACAGGCCATCAGGATTGGCCAAAGCCTTAATGAATTTAGGTCGCATTATTAAGACGCTATATTTGCTCAATTATATTGATAGTGAAGAGTACCGACGTCATATTTTGATACAACTCAATAAGGGTGAAAGTCGTCACAGTTTAGCACGCACCGTATATCATGGAAAACGTGGTGAAATTCATGAAAAATATCGCGAAGGACAAGAGGACCAGCTCAATGCATTAGGGTTAGCAACCAATGCTATTGTATTGTGGAATACAGTGTACATGCAGGCTGCAATAGATTATTTACGCGCACAGGGTGAGGTGATAAATGAAGAAGATGAAAAAAGGTTATCACCATCAGGGCGGAAGCATATTAATTTCTTAGGACACTTTTCATTTATGTTGCCTAAAGTTGTGTCAGAAGGTCAATTGAGACCACTCAATGTTGCTGAAAAGCTAGAGTTGGCCTAATGATTATTGCTTAGAGTACCTTTTCGTTCCAATGATTGTCACACCCCTTAGATAAGTCGTATTGTCAGATTCAACTCGCTAATGTAACATCTTGTTTTTATTTAATTATCCTAAAAACACCAAGATTTGGTAACATTTTTTTTTCAAAGCAAGCATAGATTACTTCATCGCAAGGTTTTTTAGATAAACAATCAATTCTGTAATTTTTTAAAATAGCTTCTTCAATAAAGCCTGAACGTTTAGCTACATTAATGCTTTTGATATTTTCTTTCTGTGCACAGATTTGTACACGGGCTGCTGAAAAATATTCGAAGGCAAATCGTGTAATAGCTATTATTGCTTCTGTGATGTATCCATTACCCGCAAATTTCGTATTAATCCAATATCCGATTTCAAATATAGGAATTTCAAAGTTACTTTTTTCATTAAAGCCAGATGCCGAAATGATTTCCCCTGTAGATTTTAACTCTATAATCATTGGAAGTTCCTTGGGTTTAGGCTCTTGCCAATACTGTATCCCACGTTTAATAAAATCCTCTGTAGTTTCTAAACTAGGATCTGAAGCCCAAGGCATCCACCTACTTATTTCATTCAAAGAGTGATTAATAGCAAGATTAACAGGTTTAGCATCCCCTAATTTTGGCGGTCTTATCAAAAGTCGTTCAGTTTCCATTATCATAGTAACACCTTTTTTTACCCAAGATTTGTTTCCTAACCAACACCCTGTATAAAACGTTTTAAATAGTCTAATAACCCATTAATAACTCCTTGAATCAAAGATAGGAGGATTCAACGATATAATTAATATTCTACGTTTTCTAGATAATAATAGAAGAATTGAAGAAAATAGAAGTAATGATGCGATATCTTTCGCTAATCTCTTCAGTATGACAAAGGATTGGTTTTTACTTTGACGGCTTAATAAAATTAATTACCTCGATATTCAAAATATTTTTCTAACATTTCTAACCTGTTTATTTTTTAGAATGGTTGCCAACTGTGTTTTTCATTGTTTTATCTTTTAAAATGCTCAATATGGTTGCACGTGTGCTTTATATATTCAAAGGAATTTTGGTACCCTTCTGCTCTTTATTAAAAATAGCAGATAAAAGCATTGCACTTCATAATTTAATTCTGTACTGTTTTTTTTCGGGACTAAAAATCTTCACAAGGAGGTATTGAATGAAATTAAGTACAAATTGTACAGCTTCTATATTAGGTGCGGTATTAGCTTTAGGTGGATCGCAAGTACATGCAGGTACGATGGGACCAGTTCAGGCGCCAAGCACTAATAAGGTTTATTTAGGTGTCTTCGGTGGTGGCGGCTCATCCAATAATGTAAAACTAAGCCAATATGGTACAGCCTATTTGTTGGAAGCGGATGGTGGCCCCTTGGCTGTAAATGCCTTTGGTCATGCTAAAAGCCGGGATGTAGGAATTGTTGGTGGACACATTGGTTATCAATGGAGCGAAATTCTTTTAGATTTATTTAATAATCAAACTAGCATGACTCCCGCTATTGAATTAGAAGGTTATTATATTGGGAAAGAGAAGTTTACAGGCCATGATATAAATAATGACACCACAAGATTGCCCGAGCATGATTTTCTTGTAACTTATCCTACGAGCACAGGCGTCTTTCTTGCTAATACGGTTTTGAATTTTAATTCGGCTAATTATGCCAGATGGAGTCCTTATGTTGGGGTGGGAATTGGTGCTGCTGTTTTATCTATTTCACAAGCTAATTCACTGCAAACATCACCCTTTGAAGCAAATATTAACCACTACAATGGGAACCCAAATGATAGAACAGCTGCCTTTGCTGCTCAAACAAAGGTTGGTTTGAATTTTTCTCTTAGTGATAATTGGAGTGTATTCGCTGAGTATCGCGGGCTTTATATCGCTGATAGTAATTTTACATTCGGCTCTACAGTGTATCCAACTCATGCAGTAACATCTAATTGGAAAGTAAATTTAGGTGGCCAATTCTACAATATGGGTGCTGGTGGTATTCGCTTTACTATTTAAAGTCATGAACAAAACTTGCTCCTTTAGGGGCAAGTTTCATCTTTCAAACTCATTGTTGCAGTGATTTTTTAGCAAGCCCTGCCCTACTTGCTCTTTTATTAAATTAACAACATTAATATTTTTTTGAGCATAAATAAATTTATTGCGGTGATGATAGAAATTAACGTCCTTTAGGGGCTGTTTGTATTTCTGTATCTAATTCTGACGTTTTTGTTTCTGCTGTTTTTTTCATATCTTTTAAAGCAGCTTTTAGATTCATACCGTTTGCATTATTTCCTCGTTCAATAGTACTAATAATATCAGTGACTACTCTTGCTTTTTCTAAAGATTTTTTATGGGCTGGATCTGCAAAAGCAAGCGCTCTGTTTATATTAAGTTCATGTTTAGAGTGGTTCGTTTGAGTCTTATCTGAATCTCGAACTACCACGGTGCCTTCATCTCGAACTACCACGGTGCCTTCATCTCGGACTACCACGGTGCCTTCATCTCGGACTACCACGGTGCCTTCATCTCGGACTACCACGGTATTTTCATCTCGGACTACCACGGTATTTTCATCTCGGACTACCACAGTGCCTTCATCTCGGACTACCACAGTGCCTTCATCTCGGACTACCACAGTGCCTTCATCTCGGACTACCACAGTGCCTTCATCTCGGACTACCACGGTATCTGATGCGAGGGCTTCTGCCTGTGTATATTCTTTTTTTATTTTAGGTGATTCTGCAACAACAGTTTTCTCTATTTGGGTAGCATCTGAAATCGCTTCAAATTCAGAAAGTTTAGCAAGCCTATTTCTATCGCTATTACTGATCTTGGGCAGAGCTCCTCTATGTTCTAAATATATATCGATATAGATAGATGTTAATTTATCCATTTTAGGTAGATCATCTTTTATATCTTCCAAGGTACTTACACGAGGGACACGCGATCTGCCATTAGTTAGCTTATGTAGAAATCGTTGTGCGCTAGTAGCACTTTTTAAATCTCTTTTTAATAATAAGTCATCTGTTACGCTTTTTACTGCATCAAGATAATCATTTATTCGCTCTTCTGGCTTTCCTTTTAATAACGCTCTTAAATTAAGTCTTGGATCGTTCAGGGCATTTTGTATTTCTTGTCCAGTTAATTTGCCTAGTTTTTCTTCAATTTCAGTAGTAAGTGTATCTGCCTTTAAAAGTTGTCGCATGAATTTAACATTTTCATTAGAACTCAAGTTTTTTGAGGGCGATAGCTTATTCAATTCTTGTAAAAAGTTTTTTCTTGGTAAATCTAACTTATTTAATAAATAATTAAAATGTTCTAGAGTAAGCCTTTCTTCTGGTTTGAAACGCGTGAGTTCCTGGATAAGTATTGATATATTTCGCACATTATTAGGGGCTTTTTTCATATCTTTAGTGATTGAGTTCCATTCAAGATATTGATCAATAGCTTCTTCTTCATCCTTTTTTATAGGAATTATGCCGGATTCTGACATAAACTCTTTTAATGCCATGCCAATTTGATAAGACATATAGGATGGCATATCTAAGGTTGTTCTATAAGCCTTGGCATTGAGTTCTCCATCACCAACACATTGCTGATATTCTGGCGCTCCATACATAGGACTGCTAGAAATTTCGTATACTCTTGGATTTCTAATGGAGGTCAGTGTTTTTCTATCACTTAAAATAATTCGATTACCATCGGTTAAAAAATTAGATAATTTAATATCAGGATGGTAATGCCCCGAATCCATTAATTTTTTGCTAAAATCACATAAATCGGCAAAGAAAAAAGTTGCTTTATCAACAACTTGTTCAGCACTTTTTCCTTTTAGTTTACCCGCATAGCTTTTTAAATCCCCTTTTTCAGCAAATTCACTAATAACTACCGGTTGATAATTAATGCTTCCATCTTCTTCAAAAGGCATCATCAGGGTAACATAATCTTCAGAAAAATATTCGGACACAGGTTCAGTTTGTAGTTCGAACTCTCCACCAAAATCATATCTATCTTCTACTCTAATAACTAAGTTTTTATCAACACCCTCAATATTAAAAATAAAATTTTTGTTATTTCCTGTAGAATGACCTAATATATCTGTCTGATATTCATTAAAGTTCTGGTTTACGAGTCCCTGGATTGCTTCTACTTTGGCATAACTCAAAGCCAAATAATCAGCATGGCGTCGCATTTTTTCCTGAAATTCATCATTGGATGCATAATAAGAAACAATTACATTACTTTCTTTAATATAATTATCAAGGATTTCTGGTGTAGGTTCCTTTGCTAATAAATCATTGCGTTTTTGCATTGAATTATAAAATGAGTTGTTTGTGGTAGTCTTTATGGGTGGAGTATTGGGTGTAAAATGTCTTACCGCATTAGCAAATTCAACACTTTGTAATAATTGTGAACTATCACGATGGATACCATAGTGTTGTAAATGGCTTTCAAAACCTGACTCACCTATTTTATTTCGCCAAGCAACCACATCATTATTATCCAGATTATGTTGGATAAAATTATTCATCTTCTGTAAAAGAAATATTTTTCTGATGGAGCCATTCTCATCATTGTCAGCAATAGCATTATATTGCTCAATTAAATTACTTAAGCGACTTAACTTTTTAGTTTTAGGGGCATCAGCTAATTTTTGCATTAACACTCATCAGCAAAATAATAATCTTTTAATAGTATAGAACAATATTTGCACAGTTTGGGTTGGTTATTATTTAATAAAAATATTTTTAAATATGCTATATAATTATACTAATTTAATATTTAAAAGGATTTACAAAAAATGCCTCTTAGCCAATTAAGCAAATTCAAACCTATCCAAGATAAGGGCAACTTAAATTATGCTATGGGTATAATTTTAGAATTATTAGAGTTAATTGATAGTAAAGATTGTTACGAAATTAGTAAAAACCAAGAAAGTTCATCCTTAATTATTAGTGAAATAAGTCTCCCCTCTTCCGTAAACAAAGATAAATTTAATAATGCACTACAAAGATTAAGCATAAATGAATGTTTTGATTTGTCCGAACTTGATAATAGTACCCAATATCAGTTAACTAATATTGATAAAAAGACCTTAGTGAGTTTTTTAGGTTTAGGCATTGGAGCTAATAATGTTGATAAGAGTAGTTGGGCATTTTTGTTTGAGAGTACAAGTA
>JAIUOG010000050.1 GCA_020161725.1 Pseudomonadota bacterium | reverse complement strand
AATTCGCATTAACATATGATGGCGAATATTACCGATTTTTTATCATTAATCCAAGTGTTAGTATCTATTTTATAGTGCTATTTGCATTTTTTTCACTGATAAATGCACTAATATGCTCATCACACTCTTCTTGTAAGGCGTGAAACTCAGGCACATAAAGGTATAATTCATCCGTTAAAATATCGACTAAATCAATAATTAGATTGGGAGCCGTAATACAATCATAGTTTTCCATCAAACGCTCTAACACCTTTTCTTTATCTGATATAGCCAATTGAGTTTGATTTGTATGATCAAGCTTAAAATCCGCTAAACAACGTTGGCAAATCAAATCAAGAGAAGCTTTGATAGACAAATCTAACAAAAAATAATCGTCTATTTTGCTAAAAGAAAAGTCACAGTGAATAACTGCTTTGTCTTTTACATGCGATGGAAGTCTAGATTTAATTTCAAATACAGCGGTTTGCTGAACATTTTCTAATTTAGAGTTTTTTAAATTAATTTGCATTTTCTTAGTAAATCTAATTTCAAAAAAAACTATTATACATTAAAATAGTTATTTTTTTATACATTTTGTTATCGCATCATGGCAAAAATCATTGTAGGTATGTCTGGAGGCGTTGATTCTTCGGTTGCAGCGTTCTTATTAAAAGAGCAAGGCCACCAAGTTGAAGGCTTATTCATGAAAAATTGGGAGCAGGATGATAACGATAGTTATTGTGCTGCGGCTGCTGATCTTGCAGATGCAGAAGCAGTTTGTACTCAATTAGGGATTCCCCTTCATAGTGTTAATTTTTCTAAAGAATATTGGGACAGAGTCTTTGAGCACTTTCTAGAAGAATATGAAAGAGGTAGAACGCCTAATCCTGATGTACTTTGTAATAAAGAAATAAAATTTAATGCCTTTTTAAATTACGCCATCAATTTAGGCGCTGATTATATTGCTACAGGTCATTATGCCAAAGTTCAGCATCAAAATGGTGTTGGCAAGCTTTTAAAAGCAAAAGATAGAGAAAAAGACCAAACTTATTTTTTGCATGCCATTTCACCAGAAGTCTTAAATAAAACCTTATTTCCTGTTGGTGAATATCATAAACATGAAATCCGTGAATTTGCTAAGGGATTAGATCTTGTTACTCACGATAAAAAAGATTCAACTGGTATTTGTTTTATTGGTGAGCGTCGTTTTAAAACCTTTTTGCAAGAATATATTTTAGCAAAACCAGGTGACATCAAGGATACTCAAGGCAATATTATCGGTAAACATGATGGATTAATGTATTACACTTATGGCCAAAGACAAGGCTTAGGTATTGGCGGTTGCCAAAATGCTAGTGAAGAGCCTTGGTATGTAGTAGATAAAGATATTGATGCAAATTGCCTGATTGTTGCTCAAGGCTCAGATCACCCCCGTTTATATGCCCAAGGCCTCATTTGTAGTGAAATTCATTGGCTACTGCAAACTGAACCTGATTTACCTAAAACTTGTTATGCAAAAATTCGTTATAGACAACAAGAGCAAGCCTGTATTATTTCCCCGACTAACGATAATAAGCATTGTATTATGTTTTCATCCCCACAAAGAGCAGTAACCCCAGGCCAATATATCGTATTTTATGATCAAAACCAGTGTTTAGGTGGCGCTACGATAGAAGAAATAATTCGTTAACTTATAAGCGCAGATATATAAATTAATGAGTATAATTATAATTTAGAGATCTTATTTGAGGTAATTATGTCAGAAGCAAGTAAAACAGGAATTCATTTTTCAATGAGTGCAGCAGATAAGGTTGCAAGCTTAATCGCTGAAGAAAACAATCCAAATCTTAACTTACGCGTTTTTGTGACTGGTGGTGGTTGTTCTGGTTTTCAGTATGGCTTTAGTTTAGATGAAAAAAAAGCCGATGATGATACGGTTATTATTCAAGAATGTTCAGATGGTAAATCATCCGTTAATCTTTTAATTGATCCTATGAGTTATCAATATCTTAATGAAGCTGAAATTGATTATGTAAAAAATATTAATCAAGGCGAGCAATTTGTTATTCGCAACCCCAATGCAAAGACAACCTGCGGTTGCGGCTCATCTTTTAGTATGGATGATGATGAGTAATTAAAGATTTGCCAAGCTGTTTATGTAGCCTTGGTGCAGCGAAGCGCTGGGGAATCCTGACATTTAATTACTCAAACGAGCAATATTGAACCTTTTGATTCAAATTTATGTCATTCCCGCGTAGGCGGGAATCTATTTCTTAAAGTGGCACCTCACTTTGTTTGATAAATGGATTCCCGCCTGTGGGAATGACATTAATTTGAATCACAGTGAGTTTAAATGGCACTACAAGTTGGGTGAAAATATGTCAGGATCACTCAGAGCGAAGCGTAACCAAGGTTTAACGATTCCGAACTTTGATTACGCCTTCGGCTGCATCAAGGCTACATTGAAAGTATTAATGGTCAAATATAATTAAACACAGTCAAACCCTGAATACGTGCAAAACTCTGCTGTGCTGCCTGTAAATAAATCTGTTGTAAATTTAGTTTTACAGCCACCTCGGCCATATCAATATCTTCAACCATATGCAGAGTTTCATTGCTGATATCAATAATATCCAAATTAATTTGATTGACTACATCAAGTTGGTTAAGTCTAGCTCCTGTTTCTGCTCGATAAGATAAAATATTCGATAAAGAAGTATCCAATTGTTCCATCAATTGGTTATTTTCAGTTTGAACTTCGGCCTTATCACTTGCTGATACAAAAGAGCGCTGCAAGTTTGCAACGATTCTTTCTGCCGTATCAAAAAGAGATTCATTTTTGCTTGGCTTCACTTCAAAACTATCACCAACCGCAGGCTGGCCTGAAACAGTAATTGAAATACCATTAAAATTAATAGCACTACCCTCAACATAGGGAGCAGCATCATCTGGCAAACCCGAAGCAGGTATTACTGGCCCTAGAGCAGCACCTGATATCATAACAACCATTTGGTTGCTGGTATTCAAAGCAAATTGAATGGTGTAATCATCTCTAGTAAAAGAAGAAATATCGACGACAGAGCCTGTATTGGTCCAAGCTTGTCCTGTATTAGTAGATCCTGAATTAATACTAAAGGTACCGTTTCCATTGGGAATACGCATGAAAATATCAGCACCATTATCATTAACGGCAATTTCCATACCATTACCAATGACCTGCATGCGCTGCGTATCATCACCATTATAAACTATCTGACCTAGTGTATTTTTATTAAATGGCTGGGTAGCAGTTTGGCTTCCACTAAAAATATAATAACCATTAGCATCTTTGGTGTTACCTAAATCTTGTAACTGTTCGGATAATTTTTGCGCCTCTTCTGACATAGCCTTTCTGTCAACCGTAGATAGAGCTGTATTTCCTGCTTGAACTTGTAATTCACGCAGACGCTGCATGACATTAACCACATTACCTAAAATACCTTCTTCAAAGCTTAAACTAGCCGATGAGGCTTCTCTATTTTGTTGCATCACATCAGTCGAATTAAGCTGCTGTTTTATGGTCTGAATTTTAGCAGCAGCTAAAGGATCTTCTGAGGGAGATTGAATTTTCTTTTGTGAAGACAATTGCTGCTGTAACTTCAAAGTTTCAGCCTGTTGCACTAGCATCCCATTTAAACCACGACTAAAGATTTGATTTGTTGAAATGCGCATATATCACCCCAATGCCGCAAAAAGTGCGTCCATCATTTGATTAGAAACAGCCATCACACGGCTTGCTGCCTGATAAGCTTGAGTAAATCGCAATAAATTAGAGGCTTCCTCATCTAAATTTACACCGGACTTACTTTCTTGATAATCAAGCGCTTGTTGGTGCAAAATTTCGGAAGCATCGCCGGCAATTTTTGACTGATAGGTTAAGCTGCCTACTTCGGTGATAAAACCTGAATATTTATCAAAGAGACTTTCAACACCTCCATCAAATAAGGCCTTATCGTGTAAAGCTGCTAATTTTAACCCATTGCTATTGTCACCCACCCCGCCAGTATTGGGATTTGTTGTAAAGCTATCGCCTGTTTGTGGAATTCCAGAAATCACCACTGAATAAGATGGCGTAGTCGAATCAGGAATCATTACCGTATTATCTGCATTCGGTGTAAAAGAAAAGGGGCCGGTGGTAATTGAATCGGTTTCATTTACAATATTGTACTGAGTTGGTGAAATAAATTGAATGGAATAATCTTTTGTCACCGGAGTATCCGTATTTAATACAGAGGATAAAGCGATTTGTCCCGTACCAAGGTTTGTTAAAGATGAGGTGGTACGAACAGCAGATGCAAAAGCTATTTCACGCGGGTCTTTAAGTAAAAGCTCAAGGTTGCTTGCAGCTCCTCTGGTAGGGCTTATCATGAATGAATCGTTATTGGCTAAATTAGCAATGTTATCAATAGTAATAGTCATACCATCAATACTCATTGATGCCGCAGGCGGAGTTGGTGGGCTGCTTGTCCAATTTAGAACAGAGGTTTTACCATCAGATTGACGAATTAACTTAATTTCATTAGTAGCTGTATCCGTTACAACTAATTGATAATCACTTAATTGGGTTTGACTAACATCACTGATAGCGACAGATAAAACACCCGTTCCAGTATTATTCAGGGAAGGAATTGATCTTTTTGTTTGTAAAATAGATGAATTAAAATCAGTAAAATAATCTTTGCCAATTTGATTATTTAAATCTAAACCAAGTTTATGTTGATCATTAAACATAGAGGCAAAACCAATCGACATTTGCCCTATTAATTGGCTTCCATAAGCAAGAACGTTTTGCTCAAAATCAAGTAAACCACCTAACATTCCAGAATGCATGCTTGAGTTTATTTGAATTTTACCTGCACCATTTTCAATAAGAACTTCAGTGCCTGACTGACCGTTGCCGGACGCATTAATAGATAAATGCCTTGCTTCATTACCCATGACAAGCATCTGCCCATTACCAATTGCCACACTAACACCCTCTCCTCCACTAGCAACCACTGACACGTCAGTAAATTTAGCTAATTCTTTTAAAAGATCATCTCGTTTATCCAAAAGCTCTGGTGAATTAGGCTGTGCAGTTAGTTGCTCATTAATTTTAGCAATATCATCAGCCAGTTGATTGATTTGATTAGTAATTTCATTAATTTGCTTAGAATTATTTTTTTGAAATTCATCTAAACGGCTTTCTAAGGATTTAAATTGGCTAACCATCATCCTACTTTGCTGAAGCATAAGCTCTCTTGATACGAGATTATCAGGCGCTTGGTTAAGTTGATTCGCCGCATTGAAAAAAGCCTCTAAACTAGACGTTAAACTAATACCAGGTTGAGTTAACATTCTATCAATTTGGATAGCTTGGCTATAAAAGGCCTCAAATTGCGATTGAGCAGTGAGAGTATCACGCGTTTGTTTAACAGCAAATTGGTCGCTATTGCGTATAATAGAGTCAATTTTTACGCCATTTCCAATAAAAAAGTCATTGTAACGCTGTGAGGGCATTGGCGTAAAATGGATACTCTGTCTTGAATAAGCCTTATTGCTTGAGTTTGCAATATTATTACCGGTCACTTCCAAGGCTCTTTGGAAGGCATTTAAACCTGTTGATGCAATACTTAGAATATTAGCCATATTTTTCTATCCTATTCTAAAAACCCTTAAATCCATTTCTAACGAGCGCTTGCTCTAACTCACTTCCATTGTATATAGATAAGATTTTATTGGCATATTGTGGATCGGTGGCATAACCTGCTTTCGATAATTCATCAACAAAGCGCTCAGGGTCGTTTGCATTAGCAAGCGCTGTTTCATAACGACTACTGCCTTTTATAAGAGACACATAATCATTAAAACTATGTTCTACAGAAGCATATTTACGGAAAGACGCATTGGTTTTAATGGGGGTATTAGCAATATATTCAGTCGTTTTGATTTCCACTGAATCTTTCGATTTAGCTGTCGATTTGATATTAAATAAATTGTTAGAACTTAGACCTTCTGCATCTTTAGCAACAAATTTACCCCAGCCTGTTTCAAGAGCTGCTTGAGCCATTAATATTTTAGGGTCAAGGCCAATTATTGATGCTGCATCTCTTGCTAAAGGCCAAATTGATTTTACAAATTCATCAATACCAGTACCTAAATTAAAGTTTTCTTCTTTAGCTATCGGTTTAACTTGGTTTTCTTTATGTAAAGCAATCGGTTTTGCTTCTATTTTAGGTGTGTTTATAGCGCGTAAAGCTTGTTTATTTTCAGAGGGTTCTTTTGTTTGTAACTGCTTTGTTAGCACGTCAGCCAAACTAATTCCTCTTCCTTCAGTAATGGAACTAGCATATTGACCATCCAACATTTCCTGAAAAGTTTCTTCATTTTGACCACGAAATGGACTTGACTCATCAATAAAATGCTGACTTTCACGCATCACTCGCAACATCGATTGCAAAAAAATAGCCTCAAATTGCTTAGCTACTTCCGGTAAAGCTTTATTGGGATCTCGGTCTGCTTTTAGTTTTAGATCTTGTAGGTTTTTAAAATCGCTTACGGCTATCCCATTAGTCATTTTAATTCCCCGTAGGTGAGCCTTTGGCTCATATTTTTATTATTTTTTGCCTACTGTGGTTGAAGCACATTCTAACCAACCACCTTGTTTCATTAAAAATGGATTCCCGCCTTCGCGGGAATGACAGAAACAAACACAATGACAAGTTAACTTTAAATTATCACTATCTCTGCATTTATTGCGCCAACCTGTTTTAGTGCTTCTAAGATAGCAACTAAGTCAGCAGGAGTAGCACCTACTGCATTAATTGCTCTCACAATATCCTTTAATGAAGGCCCAGGAGCAAATAAAAAGGTATGGTGATTCTTTTGCTCTACATTGATTTGGCTATCAGGAACAACAACCGTTCTACCATTAGCAAAGGCATTAGGTTGGCTTACAATTGGATTTTCACTGATAGTCACAATTAGATTTCCATGTGATACAGCAGCAGGTTTAACATGCACTGCCTGGCCAATAACGACTGTTCCTGTTCTCGGGTTAATAATAATCTTGGCAACTGCATCTCCTGGCGTAAATTCAATATTTTCCAAAACAGAGACATAATCTACTCGGCTTGCTAATATTTTGGGTGCTGTAACCTGCACAGAAGCCGCATCAATCGCTTTGGCAGTGCCAGGTCCCATCATTTCATTGATTGCATCGGTCATGCGTTTAGCGGTTGTAAAATCAGGTGCCCTAAGATTATAAGTAAGCACTTTTGAAAAATAAAAAGGATTCGGAATATCTGCTTCAACCGTTGCACCACTAGGGATACGTCCGCCACTGGGTACATTCACAGTGACATTAGTTCCATCTTGACCGGATACAGATAAAGCGACAACAACGATATTACCCTGAGCCATTGCATAAACACGGCCATCCGCCCCTTTTAAAGGCGTCATCAATAAAGTACCGCCACGTAAACTTTTAGAATCACCAATTGAAGACACATTCACATCCATCGCTTGACCCTTTTTCATAAAGGAATCAAGACTGGCTGTTACCATCACCGCAGCTATATTTTTAGAGTTTAATTTGACATCAGGTGGGACGTTAATTCCCATTTGAATTAACATGTTACCAAAACTTTGCTCAGTAAAACGGGTACCCGTTCTATCCCCGGTTCCGTCTAAGCCGACCACAAGACCATAACCAACCAATTGGTTAGTCCGAACCCCTGCAAGCCGAGCTACATCTTTAATGCGCTCAGCTTGTAAAGTTAAACTATGCAAACTAAGCATAGCACATATCAATATCATAACAATTCGGAACATCCTTGTATCCTTGTTAAGCGGTTATTAGGTAGGAGCAAATGGACCCCAAAGAATACGTGCCATCCACCCTTGTGCATTCATATTGTTTAATTGTCCTGTACCACCATAAGCAATTCTTGCATTAGCAATTCTATCCGATGAGATTGAATTATCAGGGCGAATATCTTGAGGGCGAATGACTCCTGATAAACGAATATATTCATCCCCTTGATTTATTTTGACCCACTTCTCACCTTGAACCATCATATCGCCATTTGCTAATACTTTAGATACTGTAACAGAAATATTACCCGCTAATCGGTTATTTTGAACCTCTTGCCCACCCGCATTTAATTGGCGCTGTGCATTGAGGTCAAAATCGAGACTATAACCTGATCCTAAAGCAATCGGTCTACCAAGGAAAGCGGCATTCTTAATGCCGATTTTATCGTTTTTCTGGCCAATCGTGGTTGCCCTTTTCTGTGCATCTGTTTTTTCCATTAGCAGAACAGTGACGATATCCCCAACATGTCTTGCTCTTGGTGTTTCAAAAAGGGGTAAGGCAGTTTCAGCATTATAAATTGAGCCATTTACATGACGAACCTGTTTGGGATCAGGGGTTGTAGGATAAGTTGGCGCATAGTCTGGATGAGTACCTGGATAAGGCGGGTTCCAGGCATCACACCCACAAACCAAAGTGCTTAATGCCAACAAAGAGTATAATTTATTCTTATTATTTAGCACGTTTTATACCGTTTGGTTAAGATATTGCAACATGTTATCCACTGTTTGGATACCCTTGGCATTTATTTCATAAGTACGTTGTGCCTGAATCATATTAACAAGTTCTTCGACTACATTCACGTTTGATGCTTCTAAAGAACCTTGTAATAAAGTACCTAAACCTGAATTACCTGGGTTATCAAGCTGAGCCGGCCCACTAGAAACCGATTGAAGGAAAAGGTTTTGGCCCATAGGCTGCAAACCAGCGGGATTAATAAAATCTGCAGTTTGGATAATACCAAGTTGGTTTGGTGTAGAGCTGCTATAAACAGTTGCAGTCACTGTTCCATCCTGACCTACAGTCACATTTAAAGTTTGGGGTGGAATCGTAATGGGTGGTTGTATTAAATAACCATTTGATGTTACGACTTGTCCCTGAGAGTTTAGATTGAAAGTACCATCCCTGGTATAAGCAGTCGTTCCATCAGGTAACAACACTTGGAAGAAACCTCTTCCTTGTATGGCCAAATCTAAAGGGTTTTGCGTATTAAGCGTACTACCATCGGAAAAATTCTTTTGTGTAGCTACCATATGTACACCAGTACCCATATTAATGCCTGTTGGTATCTCATTAATTTGAGTTGATTGAGCACCGGCTTGGCGCAAATTTTGATAAATTAAATCATTAAAAACAGCACGGCTCTTTTTATAACCAGTTGTATTAACGTTTGCTAAGTTCTGCGCGATATTCGCGATATTAATATCTTGCGCATCCAATCCTGTTTTACTCACCCATAGAGCTGGTTCCATATTAGAGCCCTTCCTTTAATAAATTTAAGAAGTTCTTTAATCTTGCAATAGTTGTGCCAATTTCTGGTGATTATCACTGACTGATTGCATCACCTTCATTTTGGCATTAAATTCTTGCCCTGCACTAATCATGCTAATCATTTGCTCGATTGAATTAACATTGGAACCTTCTAATGCCCCTTTCACCACAGATACATTTGCATCAGTTGGTGCTACTCCACCTTTACGAAGTTTAACTAAACCATCGACATCTTTGAAAACATCTTCATTATTTAATTTGACTAATTTTAATCTGTCAATCATAGCAACCGTACCTGGAGGCCCATCTAAAGGGACAATAGAAATTGTTCCATCAAGGCCTATTTCCACTGATTGCGAAGGTGGTATTGATATTGGCCCACCATCCCCCATAACTGGGTGATTGGCAGAATTCATCAACATCCCATTTTCATTAATATGCAGGCTACCATCACGAGTATATGCCTCTTTGCCATCGTCAGTCTGTACTGCTAGCCATCCTTTATTTTGAACAGCCACATCCAAGTCTCTGTTCGTTGTCATAAGGGGGCCATCTGTCATGTCAATATTATTTTCGCCTTGTACAACCACGGCTTCTGATGCTTCTAAATCAGAATGTATAAATTGCGATTGCGCATGAAAAAGATCGGCCTTAAACCCTACTGAATTTATATTGGCCATATTATGAGAAATAATAGCTTGGCGTTTAAATTCAGTATGGGCTCCATTCATTGCGTTATAAAGTACTGGATCCATAATTCAAATCCTTATTAGCGAATGTTAATAATTGTTTGGGTAATACTATCCGTTGCTCTAATCGTTTGAGCGTTTGCTTGGAAATCGCGTTGCGCCCCGATTAAATTAACAAGTTCACCTGTCAAATCAACGTTTGATTCTTCCAAAGCACCCGACTGAATTAGACCAAGACTTGCCGTGCCGGCATTGCCGATCAAAGGTTGCCCCGAAACATAGGTTTCTGCCCAAGCTGTATCTCCAATCGGTTGCAAACCATTTGGGTTGGTAAAGTTAGCTAATTGCACCTGCCCCATCGCACGTGATTGACCATTAGTATAGCTGCCAAATAAAACCCCATTATCATCAATATTGATTCCATCAAGACGTCCTGTCGTATAGCCATTTTGTACATTAGATTGAACCGCAAAAGGGCTACCAAACTGAGTGCTATCAGACAAATCAACATTAAAGCTTAAAGGATCTGCTCCATTACTTAAATTTAAAGATAAAGGAATTAGATTATTAGCAAGCCCAGTGTTTGTTTGATCTGCTGCTGTAGAAAAAGAACCGTCATTATTAAAATTAACACGGTATAAATTATCAGTATTTAATGCCCCTGTTAATGCAGGAACATCTTGATTATCAATCTGAAATGCAACATACCATTGATTTTGTGTATTTATAGGAGAAGATGCATTAGGTGCGCCAGCAGCTGCATCTGCATCTGCTCTAACAAAATACATGGATAATACATGCGAATTACCTAAGCTATCGTAAATAGTAGAAGAAGTTACATTATTATAAGTATCTGAAGTAGGTGTAGCACCACCAGCCCAAGCTGTTGTAGGTGGAGTACTATTGGCAAAGAGGTTTAAACCTGTTTTAACAGTCGTAGTAGAGCTTGGGTTTATATTAGCGCTACTTACTTGCAATAAACCGGATAAATTTGAAATATTGCCGGTTTGATCAGCAAGTAAGCCTGTTAGTTTTTGATTTTGACTATTCACAATATAACCATTATTATCAACACTAAAAGCACCAGCTCTTGAATAAACCTTTGAACCATTGTTATCGAGAACGAAAAAGCCCCCGCCATTAATTGCCAAATCAAGTCCATTATTAGTGAAGGATAAATTACCTTGGCCAAAAGACTGTCTAACTGAGGATAAACGCACCCCACTACCAATGGCATTATTAGAACCGTAATAACTATTAGCATAGACATCGGCAAACTGCGCGCGCGAGCTTTTAAAACCCGTAGTTGATGAGTTTGCAATGTTATTTCCAATCACATCCATATTCTTAGAAGCTGCATTTAGTCCACTCAATCCTGTACCAAAAGTCATAACTGCCTCCTATCCCTATCAATTTTTATTGTGCAATTTGTTTAATATCATTTAGCGATACAGCACCGATACCGGCAACATTTAGCCGTAGTCCTTCGCCGTTTTGGTTGATGCTTACACTATCAATATTAGCCATAGTCATTGTTTTTAATGCAACTTCCTGACCAGAATACAAACCATTTACCTCAACACGATATTGCCCAATTGGCGCACGTTCTCCTTTTTGGTTTAGGCCATCCCAACTAAAGTTATAAAGACCGATTGGTTGTTGTCCTAAAGCGATTTTTTTCACCAATTCCCCTGAGCTGTTATAAATGGATGCGCTCAAATTATCGATAGAAGTTGGAATATCAACGGCAGCTTTCGCTTCTGATGTTGCATCCAAATTAAGTGTATTATTATTAACCAATACTTTACGCCCAACTAAAGATGAGGCTTGCAAGGCTTGGTTTGATTGAAAAGAACCTGCCAGTTGCTCAATCGTTTCCTGCATTTTTGTAATACCATCATTCATACTAAATTGAGCTAATTGGCCTAGAAAATCACCGTTAGTTTGGGGTTGCATCGGATCTTGATGCTGCACTTGAGCAATCATAAGCTTTAAAAAGTCCTTTTGTCCCATGCTGCCACTTTGGCCAGTAACAGCCTTATTCATAGCGCTGCCTAAACCTGTTCCTGCTCCTTGAATTGCATCCATTATTTAGTCCTTATTCACCTAAATGAAGAGTTCTTTGAATTAATTGTTTAGTGGTATTAAGCACATTAATATCCATTTCATAAGCTCTTGACGCTGAAATTACGTTAGTCATTTCTGCAACTGAATTAATATTAGGGGCATAAACAAAGCCTTGTTCGTCTGCTATAGGATTATGTGGCTCATAACGTTTTACAGGCTCTGCTGTACTTTCATAAATTCCATCCACACCCACACCTTGCTTTAATCCATTTAACCAAAGCCCTGCCTCTTCCTGTACTTCTTTAAAAATAGGATATTGTGCTTTATAAGTATCTTCCGCTTTACCAGTAACAACATTGGCGTTACTCATATTAGACGCACTGGTTTTAAGACGAGTTGTCTCTGCGGCAAGCGCTGAACCTGATATGTCGAAAATATGATTTAAGGACATAATTACTCTCCTCTTAATACAGTCATCATCGATTTTATTTTATTATCCAAAAAGGAAAGGCTTGCCTGATAACCTAATGAATTTTCAGCAAAAATAGTAATTTCCATATCCTTATCTACCGTGTTTCCATCTAAAGAGGTATGGTTAGGCGTTCTAAATTTAAGACTATTATTAAAATGACTTTCACCATTGATATGATTTGGAGAAGAAGCGGTAATTTGTTGGGATGAACCTTGCATAGCCGAAGTTAAGGCCGCGTTAAAATCGATATCCTTTGCTTTATAATTCGGTGTATCAATATGGGCTAAGTTAGAAGCAAGCACTGACGTACGCTGTTCACGTATTGTTAAGGCTTTTGCATGTATACCAAAGTAGCTGTCAAGGCTAAAGCTCATAAGCAAACTCCTTTTGCTAGGTCATAAGAAATTAGCAAGTCTTATGCCAATAATTAGCAAAGACCTATATACCTGTCATCCTGAAAAACATGTTCAATTTTTGAAGGATCTTGTTGAATGCGAAGTGAGATTTTCAGGAAAGTTCGAGCCCTGCATTCAAGAAGATTCTTCGCATAGCTCAGATCAGGATTGCTCAGCTTCGCTCCATGCAGATGGAAAGATATAGAGTCTTTGGGAGCCTTGGCGAAGTTCACAATGATGTTGAAATATCCTTTGGATAAGCATTCTTAATGCCTTATAATTATATTTTTTGCAGGAAGTTAAATTATGCAACAAAGTCATCTTCCCCATCCTGACAATGCAGTACAATTAGTTAAAGATTATCTTTTAACGTTACAAAAAAACATTAAATCGACCTTAGAAGAAATAGATAAAGAAGCTAAGTTCAAAGATGAACTATGGCAATCAAGTTTAGGTGAGGGAAATACTTCCGTTCTAACTAAGGGCAAAGTATTTGCCAAGGCAGGTGTTAATTTCTCGATTGTTTCTGGTAAATCGCTCCCCTCTTCAGCAAGTCAGCTTAGACCTGAATTGGCGGGTGCAAAATTTACAGCTTTAGGTGTTTCAGTTGTTATTCACCCTGAATCGCCCTTAGTTCCCACCTCACATGCCAATGTTCGTTTTTTTATAGCTGAACCTGAAAATAAGCCTGCTATCTGGTGGTTTGGTGGGGGTTTTGATTTAACACCGTATTATGGCTTTGTTGAAGATTGTCAATTATGGCATCAAGAAGCCTTTAATGCCTGTGAGCCTTTTAATAAAGACTTGTATACGCGTTTTAAAAAAGCAGCAGATGATTATTTCTTTATAAAACACCGTAATGAAGCCCGTGGTATTGGGGGGTTGTTTTTTGATGATTTTAATGAAATTAGCTTTGAACATAGTTTTGGCTTTTGCCAAAGTGTGGGTAACCATTTTATGCAAGCCTATGCACCTATTGTTTTAAAACGCAAAGATTTAGCTTTCTCACAAAGGGAAAAAAACTTTCAACTATACAGGCGTGGCCGTTATGTTGAATTTAATCTAGTTTACGATAGAGGCACGCTCTTCGGCTTACAATCAGGCGGAAGAACTGAATCTATTCTGATGTCACTTCCACCTGAAGTTGAATGGCATTACGATTGGCAGCCAGAGCCCGAAAGCCCTGAAGCTAAACTTTATAGTGATTTTTTACCCGTTAAAGATTGGTTAGCAGATTGATTATATTTTTTAGCCTGAAAAATCAACAAGCAAACCATCATGACGGCGACCAAAAAGTTTAAAAAGGCAATAATAAAGAAAATAGATTGAATGCTAAAATTCAAATAAAGACAAAACATAACAAGTAAGCTGCCTAAGACCATAAATAAAGAATTAATAATGTTATTGGCAGCAATCACCCTTGCTCTTTCTCCCTCATTAGACATCACCTGTAGATAAGTGTACAAAGGCACAATATAAAGACCGCTACAAAAGGAAAAAATAAAAAAATCGATACTAATTCGCCAATGCGTAAACTTAGTAAAAAAGGGTTTTAGCCCTAATAATTCAGGCTGTCTAACAATATTTTCTGAGGCAAGAGCAAGATCTAGTGCAAAAAAAGATAAAAGTAATAAGGTGATTGGCACATAACGCAGAGTAATTCTACCGGCTAAAAAACGACTAATCATTAGAGAACCACAGGCAATTCCTATTGAAAATAAAGCTAAAAACAAGGCAAAAACATGAGAATCAGCACCTAATACAAAATGGGTATAATCCGGTAACTTAATTAAAATAACTGCCCCTATTAGCCAAAACCAAGAAATAGCTAAAATAGCGGGAAATAACAAAGGATTTTGAATTACATCAGCTACGATATTTTTTGTTGCTCTAATAATATTAAAATCCAACTTTAAATCAGATTTAATTTCTTTAGCTTTGGGGATATAACAACTACTTGCAAAGCCTAAAAGGGCGACTGTATTGGTAATAATAATGGCATATAAAACTTGAGATTTTGGCCCACTGACAGCTAAAGTTCCAAAGGTTGTGCCCAAAAGGATTGCCACAAAAGTTGAGGCCTCTATTAAACCGGTTGCTGTTAATAATTGATTGCGCGGTAAATGCTCTGGCAATAAGGCATATTTAATTGGTCCAAAAAAAGTTGAATGCGCACCCATACCAGTTAAAACCACCAACATCAAAAAAACATTACCCTGATATAGGGCAAAACTCCCTATTATCATTAAAACAATTTCTAATAATTTAATTAATCTCACTATTTTTGCTTTATCGTATTTATCAGCTAATTGTCCCGCTGTCGCTGATAATAAGAAAAAAGGTATTGTAAATAAGGCACCAGCCAAAGCTTGGTAATGTTCTGATTGTGCTTGTGTTTTAGTTAAAAAATAACTAATTAAGGTTAGCATCGCTAATTTAAACGCATTATCGTTAAAGGCTCCAAAAAACTGAGTTAGAAATAAGGGTAAAAATCTTTTTTCCTTTAATAATTTTTGAGCCGAAACAGGCATGAAAACTCCATTTTTGTTCTTTTTTTCATAAAGTTAAAAATAAATTAACCCAGTTAATTAAATAATTAACAAAAATAATTTAGAATATATAAGATTATCAGTATACTGATTGAAAAAATAGAGTATCAAGCTAGTCAGCTCTTTATTTTACTGTTAGCTTATTGATGTAAATAAATTTAGGATTTGTTGGAGCCTCAAATGCCTGGAAATAACGAAACTGTTTATGCTTTTTCTTTAGATTATGATGGATGTTTTTCCCCTCTCGATAATGCAACACCTCTTACAGAAACGCATAAAGCACAATTAGATCTTATTAAAGCTATAATTAAAAATAAAAGATCAATTATTTATATTGGTACCAATCGGCAATGTAGCATTGATGATTCTGGCAATAGTTATTCAAAGAAAAATGGCTCAGCTTATCCCCGTTATCAAGAAATTGCCACCTATTTAGAGTCGCCTTTATGCACAGACTTAATGCC
>JAIUOG010000049.1 GCA_020161725.1 Pseudomonadota bacterium | reverse complement strand
TACAAGAGGTTTCAGAATTGGCTGCGACGATAGAGGCTGAAGATCAGTTTCAACCTCTTTGGTATCCTTATTTGTTACCGCAAATAAGAACGGAAGGCTCTAATCTGCTTTGTTATAAAAATAAAGTCCTGATTGGCTTTTTAAGCGTCTATTTTTTCTATGAAAAAGCCTGTGAAATTACGCTCATGGTCTTACCCTCGCAACGCAATAAAGGCATTGCCACTAATTTACTCAAAGCTCTAATTCCTCTTTTAGAAAAAAAAGAAATAGAAAAAGTTATTTTCGCGCCTAAGGAAATCAATAAAGAAAAATTAGAAAAAAAAGGATTTCACTATGACTTAAGCGAATATAAAATGCTTCGTCAGGGTTTTGAACCCATTTTAACTGCAAAAAAACAACTATCTATCCAATTAGCCACCCCAAATGATCTAGAGTCCTTATGCAAAATTGATAATCTTTGTTTTCAACAAAATCGAGATATGAGTGAACGTTTTAAAGCATTAATTAGTGATCCTAGCTATTCTATTCTAATTGCTCATGAGGGACTAAAAGCGATAGGCAAAGCACATATTCAATGGTTTGAAGACCATGTTGCTTTCTTTGATATTGCGGTAAAACCTAAATATCAAAAACAAGGTTTTGGTAGCGAACTATTAAGCTTTTGTATTAATTATGTTTTAAAGCAAGGCCAGGATAAAATTTATCTCGACGTTGAAACACGTAATCAACAGGCACTACTTTTGTATACGCGCCAAGGATTTAAAACTATCCAAAAATATGAATATTGGTCTATCCCTTTAAAAAAGCTAAAAAATTTAATCCATTCCTAAAAAGATTCCATGCCCATGATCTTTCATAATACGGTGTTTTGAAAAAAACCATTTAAAAGCCTGGATGAAACCAAGCAAAATCTGGGTTTTCTCCACGGATTACGGATTGAAGAGCTCCATCCAAGCTACATTTAATACTCGCTTTTGACGTTGTTTGGGTATATACACTAGAGTTTTTTCAAAAAGCCCGATATTTTTCCCAAACTAAAGGGTTTAGCTTGACAGTCTTTCTAAAGCAACCTTAGTATTGTGGGCGTCTAGTTATAATTTTATCAAGGAAGCTACAGAGGATAGGGAATGAAAAAACGAGTTGTTATAACAGGAATGGAAATTGTTTCATCGATAGGCAATGGTTTAAATGCATTTTGGCAGGCAGCGATTGAAGGCAAATCCGGTATTCAGCGCATTACAGCCTATGATCCTGCTTCCTATCCAACTCAAATTGGCGGTGAAATTAAAAACCTATCTTTTGATGAATTACCTGCATTTGCTAAATCTAAACGCTACCCTAAAGCAGCCCAATATGCCCTCTATTGTGCACATTATGCCTTGCAATCAGCCGATCTATTAAACTCGCCCCTTTTAAAAGAAGCAGGTACCTTTATTGGGACAAGCTTAGGCGGCACACCTGAACTTGAAGAAGCTTATCAGGCTTTTTTTACCGAAAGTTGGAAAAAAATTCCTGCCCTAAGTGTTATCCGTGGTATGCCCAACTCCATCGCCAATCATATCGCTATCGCCTTTAAATTAAATGGCCCTAATTCTACTGTTTCTAATGCTTGTGTCTCTTCCGCGGAAGCAATAGGCAATGCCTATATGCAAATAGCGAGCGGCCGTTTAACTACAGCCCTTTGTGGCGGCACCGAATCGTTGATTTGGGAAAGTATCATGGCTGCCTGGTGTAAATTAAGAGTCATGTCAACGCAAAATGAGAATCCAGAAAACGCTTGTCGTCCCTTTGATAAAGAACGGGATGGGATGGTTATGGCCGATGGATCTGGTATTTTGATATTAGAAGAATATGAACAAGCCCGCGCAAGAGGGGCTACAATTTATGCTGAAATCATTGGCTATGGTACAAGCTGTGATGCCTTTCATGTTACAGCCCCTAACGTCGAAGGGCAAACCAGAGCTATTCATAGAGCAATGGATGATGCAAGGGTTAGCATTGGCGATATTCAATATATTAATGCGCATGGTACCGGTACCGAATTAAACGATAAAACTGAAACTGAAACCATTAAAACCATTTTTGGTGAACGTGCTTACGAAATTCCTGTTACCGCACAAAAATCAATGACCGGACATGCGATAGGCGCTGCAGGTGCTATGGAAATTATTGCCACGACCTTAAGCCTAAGACATGATATTTTACTACCTACTATTAATCTGCATAATCAAGATGAACATTGTGATCTAGATTATGTTGCTAATGCAGCCCGTCATAAGCAAATTGATATAGCCTTATCTAATCATTTTGCTTTTGGAGGAGCTAATGCAGCGCTGATATTAAGGCGTGTTTAGACCTTAAAGATATTGCTTAAGTGAAGAAGTATCTTTTCTTAACATTAGCGGAAATTTTTTTAATGGATTACAGGAAGCAACACCTTCCAGTTTTTATACGCCCTAATTTAGCTTGGAGCAGGCCCTCTATCTTCAGGCACTGTTGGCTTAGATGCATCGCCAGGCTTTGACGTAGGCGATGTGGGCTTAGCCATAGACACATTCACTAAGGGTGTGTCAGCCTTAGAATTAGTTGGTGCCTGCATAGGCGGGTTCTTTGCATAATAAGCATCTACAGCAGCACCAAGCTTTGCTGTACCAGGTGCAGGATTAACTGAGCGTTCTATATTACCATTTTTATCTACCGTTTCTTTAATTCCCCCCTCCTCTATTGGGCTAATAACTGGTTTTTCTCCTGGCTTTCCAAGCTCAATTTTGTCTATTCTTAGATTAGTATTCTCAGAAGAGGTAGTGGGTGCTTCTTTTTTCGCTTCAAAGCTTTGTGATGATAATTTGCTAAAATCACTTAGACCCATTCCCTTAGCAGGAAGTACCGTATTTTCATCTGCATCTTTAAATCCATTTTCACCATCAAAAACCTGCATTTTACCGTTTTCGATACGAGCAACCACTTCCCCCTGAGGATTCATTAGAAGGAAAGCTTGATCTGGATTAGATGCTGAAAAATCTTTAAAAAAATCAGCCGCCGATTTGGAATCAGGAAAATTAAGTTTTATTGTTCCATTCTCCATTTTGGGCTCTGAAAATCCCGATTTATATTCATCTACTGCCTTATTTTTTTCCTTATAACTCTGCATTATTTTTTGGAAAAAAACCTCTCTTTGCCTTGCCTCTTCTTCTAGCGTAGCATCTTCATCTGTAAGCGCTTTGACATTAACTTCTTCTAAGGGCTGGTCAAATTCCTCTGCTATCTTTTTTTTCTTAACAATAGGATCGGTGATAGGAGACATGCTTGCATCTGTATCTTGAGGGCCTTTGGCAGATTCGATCGGCGACATTGAAAACTCCTTAGAATTATCTCTTTTTAGTATAGTAAAATTACTAACAATTATCCTTCGCAACCAAGGCTCCATCGCGGTATAATCTTTCTATTTTTTAAATAATAAGGCTCTTTAATGAATGCGTCTTTATTAGAAATAGCATCCTTAGTGCAAGGTCGAATCATTGGCAATGAAAAACTACAGGTATCTGGCATCTCACCTATTGATGAAATTTCACCAGGTTCACTTGTGTTTGCTGAAGGCAAAGAGAATTTGGAACTCGCTGAAAAATCAGATGCGTCTGCAATTTTGGTTGGCAAAGGAATTGAAAGTCCAAGCAAAACAGTCATTCAAGTAAGCCATCCTTTTAAAGCCTTTATCCATATTCTTAATCACTTTTTCACTAGCTCAAAAGCCAAAATTGGCATTCATCCTACTGCTGTGATTGAAGAAGGCGTCAAATTAGGTCATAACCTTTCGATAGGCGCCTATGTTTGCATCGGTAAAGATACGATTATTGGTGATAATACCATCATAAAAAGTCATGTGAGTATTGGTGAAAAAGTGCTTATTGGCCAAAACTGCGTTTTACATCCTCATGTTACCATTTACGATAATTGTGAATTAGGTAACGATGTTGCTATTCATGCTTCGTCAGTGATTGGTTCAGATGGATTCGGCTATAATTTTATTGATGGCAAGCACCTTAAAGTACCGCATGTAGGTAAGGTTATTATTGGTAATGAAGTTGAGATTGGTGCCAATACCGTCGTCGACAGAGCGACCTTAGGCGCAACAGAGATTGGTGAAGGCACTAAAATTGATAATTTAGTGCAAATTGCTCATTCTGTTCATCTAGGGAAACATAACATCCTCTGTGCCTTTACCGGGATTGCAGGAAGCACAACTAGCGGCAATGGTGTTATTTTTGCAGCCAATGTCGGCGTTAGTGACCATGTCAAAATCGATAGCGGCGTTATTTTAGGTGCTAGAGCAGGCGTCCCCCCTAAAAAACATTTAAAAGAAGGCAACGTCTATATTGGCAGCCCTGCTCGACCTAAAGATAAGGCTATTGAACTTGAATTATCAGCAACGCGTATCCCTATCATGCGTAAAAACTTGAAAAATTTATCTGAAAGAGTCGACAGTTTAAATCAACGACTAACTGAACTTGAGGGTCAATAAATAATGGCAAAGCCGCTTATCTTAGTTGATGGCTCTTCTTATTTTTTTAGAGCCTTTCATGCATTACCTCCTCTCACTAACTCCAAAGGCCAACCAACTGGCGCAATCTACGGCGTTAGCAATATGATTAAGCGGCTTATCAAAGATTATGACCCTGAACTTATGGCTGTAGTATTTGATGCGAAGGGCAAAACCTTTCGTGATGATTGGTATCCCGAATACAAAGCGAATAGAGCCGCAACCCCGCCTGATTTATTAAGTCAATTTGAGCCTTTAATAAAAGTACTAAAAGCCATGGGCTTGCCCTTACTCATTATTGAGGGGGTGGAAGCAGATGATGTCATTGGCACCTTAGCTCATCAAGCTTCAGAAAAAGGCATGGACGTTATTATTTCGACAGGCGATAAAGATATGGCTCAATTAGTTAATGAGAAAGTAACTCTTATTAATACCATGTCCAATCAAACTTTAAATATCGAATCGGTGCAAACTAAATTTGGTGTTTTTCCGCATCAAATCATTGATTATCTAACTTTAGTTGGCGATAGCGTTGATAACGTACCCGGTATAACCAAATGTGGGCCTAAAACAGCTGCAAAATGGTTACAGGATTTTAATACTCTTGATAATTTAGTTGCCAATGCAGAAAGCATAAAAGGTAAAATTGGAGAAAATTTACGGGAAGGTCTTTCCTTTTTACCTCTGGCTAAAAAATTAGTTACGATTAAAAAAGATGTTGAAATCCCCCGTCAAATAGAAGAACTGATTCTACAAACACCGGATGAAAACTGCCTTGTTGAACTAACTAAGGATTTAGAATTTAAAGCCTGGTTAAATGAGTTGTTAGCGCAAAGCCATTTGACTTTGGATGAAACTAAAAAGGAATTTACTGTAGTTAGAGAACAAAGCGAATTTGATGCCTTATTAGAGCACTTAACCAAAGTAGATCAATTTGCATTGGATACAGAAACAACCAATATCGATGCTATTCAAGCTGAAATTGTTGGTATTTCAATCGCATTCGACAAAGATAATCCTTTTTATATTCCGCTCATTCATCAAGACAATTCGAAGCAATTAGATAGAGAAGCAGTTTTAGCTCTTTTAAAACCTATTTTAGAAAATCCTAAGATTGCTAAAATAGGTCAAAATCTAAAATATGATTACAACGTCTTTAAAAATCACGACATCCACCTTCAGGGTATTGTCTTTGACACCATGCTTGAATCCTATGTTCTAAATTCAGCAGCTAATCGCCATGATTTAGAAACGCTTGCTTTAAAATATCTAGGCTATAAAGCCATTTCTTTTAACGATATTGCAGGTAGTGGCAGTAAACAGCTCCGTTTTGATGAAATTGCGGTTGATAAAGCTGCCCCCTATGCGGCAGAAGATGCTGATTTAGCCTTAAAACTTCATCATCATTTATATCCTTTATTGGCTCCTTCTTTAAAAACGGTTTTAAACGAAATTGAGATCCCTTTAATTCCTGTATTAGCGGACATGGAATATAAAGGGGTTCTTATTGATATTCCAACTTTAGAAAAACATGGCTCTCGTTTAAAAGAACGAATGATAATTTTAGAGGAAGAAGCGACAGCACTTGCAGGAAAAGTCTTTAACCTTAATTCGCCAAAACAATTACAAGAAATTTTATTTGATGAGCAAAAGCTTCCTGTTTTAACCAAAACGCCCAAGGGGCAAGCTTCGACCGCTGAAGCAGTTTTACAAGAACTAGCCTTTGATTATCGCTTGCCAGCAGTTATTTTGGAGTATCGAAGTCTCGCTAAATTGGTTTCCACTTATATTGATGCCCTACCTAAACGAGTGAATGCTAAAACGGGGCGAGTCCATACCTCTTTTAATCAAGCAGTCGCCGCTACAGGGCGTTTATCATCCTCGGAACCCAATCTACAAAATATCCCTATTCGTAATGAAGAAGGCCGCCTTATTCGAAAAGCCTTTATTGCAGATAAAGAAAATTATCTTGTTGCGGCGGACTATTCACAGATAGAACTTCGCATTATGGCGCATCTTTCTGAAGATAAAAATTTGTTATCAGCCTTTAGCCAAGGTTTAGATATTCATACTGCAACAGCAAGCCAAATCTTCCAAGTTGCGGTAGATGAGGTTTCTTTTGAACAAAGAAGAAGAGCAAAGGCAATTAACTTTGGCCTCATTTATGGCATGTCGTCCTTTGGCTTAGCAAGACAACTCGGAATTGAAAGGCAAGATGCGCAATTTTATATGGACTCTTATTTTAAACAATATCCTGGTGTTTTAGCCTATATGGAAAACACAAGGCAGCTTGCTCATAGGCAAGGTTATGTTGAAACACTATTTGGAAGAAGGCTATATTTACCTGAAATTAATGCACAAAAAATTCAAAGACAAAAGGCGGCTGAAAGGATGGCTATTAACGCTCCTATGCAAGGAACAGCCGCTGATATTATTAAAAAAGCAATGCTTGATTTAGCAGCTTGGCAGCAACAAGAGCAAATCATTAAAGCACCAATGATTTTACAGGTTCATGATGAATTGGTCTTTGAAGTTGCTAAAGTACATGTCGATTCTGCTGTAGAAAAAATTCGTTCATTAATGGAAAACTGCGTCTCTTTGGCAGTACCTTTAGTTGTTAGTGTAGGAGTTGGTTCTAATTGGGATGAAGCCCATTAAAAACCATCTTAATTTAAGGAGAAATTAACAATGCGTTTTTTAACTATTAGTCTATGTCTTGTTAGCAGCCTATTTAATTTTGCTCATGCGAAGACGCCTGTTTTAACTGAAGAATCATTTTTAAATCTTGACTGGCTTAATAAAAATATTGAGGCAAAACAAGATTTTTTCAGCTTTGCTAATGGTAATTGGCAAAAACAAAATCCCATTCCTGAAGAATATGCCAGTTGGGGTAGTTTTAACATTTTACAAAATAGAATTCTCGATAGATTACACAGCTTACTAATCGCTGCAAGCGAAGATAAGAAAGCAACCCAAGGTAGCATTGAGCAAAAAGTAGGTGATTTTTATTATAGCGGCATGGATGAAAAAGAAATTAATCGTCTAGGTAAAACGCCTTTGGATGAAGAATTTAAAAGAATAAAAGGGATTAGCAATAACCAACAACTAGAAGATGAAATTGCGCATTTGCAATTATTAGGCTTAAGCGCCCCTTTTAATTTTGGCTCGATGCAAGATTTTAAAAATAGCGAAGAAATGATTGCAGCAGCCTTCCAAGGCGGCTTAAGCCTTCCTGATAGGGATTATTATTTAAACCGAGATAAAAAATTTGCTGAAATTCGTGAGGCTCATCAGCAACATATTGAAAATATGTTTATTTTGCTCGGTGATGATAAGGCAAAGGCAAGCCTTGCTGCAAAAACGGTCATGCATATTGAAACAGAGCTTGCAAAAGCCTCTTTATCACAAGTTGAACAACGCGATCCTAATGCCATTTATCACATGATGAACTTAAACGAGCTTGAAAAAATAAGCCCTCATTTTTCTTGGCAAAAATATCTTAATAATTTGCAACTCAAAGATGTTAAACAACTTAATCTTGCAATGCCCAACTTTTTCAAAAGATTAAATGAATTATTGGTTGAAATACCACTTCAAGATTGGCAAACCTATCTTAGTTGGCAACTAATTGATAGCTATGCCCCCTATTTGTCATCTAATTTTGTTGATGAAGATTTTAAAATGACTGCCAAATTATCTGGAGCAAAAAAATTACAACCACGTTGGAAGCGGGTAGTGAGTACAGAAAATGGCGCCCTTGGCTTTGCTGTCGGTAAATTATATGTTGAAAAATATTTCCCGCCAAAAGCCAAGCAACAAGTTTTAAATATGATTGCAGATATCCGTAAGACCTTTAAAAAAGAATTAGAAAATGTATCCTGGATGACAGAACAAACACGCCAAAATGCCTTAAAGAAATTAGCAAGAATGAAAGAACGAGTAGGCTATCCTGATAAATGGCGCGATTATTCAAGCTTAAAAGTTGATAGAGGGCCTTATGTATTAAATGTAATAAGGGCTAATGAATTTTTAAGCAGGCGCGAACTTAATAAAATAGGCAAGCCTATTGATAAATCAGAATGGGCTATGACACCGCAAACAGTGAATGCTTATTATGATCCATCGATGAATAACCTTAATATTCCAGCAGGCATCTTGCAATCACCTTTCTTTGAGGCAAAGGCCCCTGCTGCTGTTAATTTTGGCTCTATTGGCTTTGTAATTGGCCATGAGATGACTCATGGTTTTGACGACCAGGGAGCTAAATTTGATGCAAATGGTAATTTAAACAATTGGTGGACTGAAACCGATTTAAAACGGTTTAAAGCAGCGACCAATTGCATTGTCGAGCAATTCTCAAAATATAAGGTGAATGGTGATTTACCCGTACAAGGAAAATTGGTGGTGGGTGAAGCTACTGCTGATCTAGGTGGCTTAACATTAGCTTATAAGGCTTTTCTTAATTCAGACTATTATAAAAAGGCAAAAACCATTCAAGGTTTTACTCCAGAACAGCAGTTTTTCTTAGGCACAGCGCATGTCTGGGCTGCTAATATTAGACCTGAACAGGCTAGAAATTTAGTGACAACCGATCCTCATCCACCAATGACTTATAGAGTCAACGGCACTTTGGCCAATATGCCCGAGTTTAAAAAGGCCTTTAACATTTCTGAAAAAAGCCCTATGGTTAATGAAAAACTTTGTGTGATTTGGTAACCCTATCTCTGAACAAAATGGATACCCGCGCAGCCGGGCATCCATCCCTCATTGGCTACCAAGTTCATATAATAGAATGTCCTTGCCATAGTGATTCTTGCTTGGGTAAAACTTATCACTAAAGCAAAGATAGATTCCCGCCTACGCGGGAATGACAGGGGATTTTATACAATTACTCCCATTGTATGCCCCGCTCAAGAATGGCAGAATTTCACACTACATCGCACATTGTCATACCCGCGCAGCCGGGCATCCATCCCTCATTGGCTACCAAGCTCATGTAATAGAATGTCCTTGCCATAGTGATTCTTGCTTGGATAAAACTTATCACTAAAGCAAAGATAGATTCCCACCTACGCGGGAATGACAGGGGAGGTTATACAATTACTTCCATTGTATGCCTCCGCTCAAGAATGGCAGAATTTCACACTATATCACACATTGTCATGCCCGCGCAGGCGGGCATCCATCCCTCATTGGCTACCAAGCTCATGTAATAGAATGTCCTTGCCATAGTGATTCTTGCTTGGGTAAAACTTATCACTAAAGCAAAGATAGATTCCCGCCTGCGCGGAATGACAGGGGATTTTATACAATTACTCCCATTGTATGCCCCGCTCAAGAATGGCAGAATTTCACACTACATCGCACATTGTCATGCCCGCGCAGGCGGGCATCCATCCCTCATTGACTGTCCAAGCTCATGTAATAGAATGTCTTTTGCCATCGCGATTCTTGCTTGGGTAAAACTTATCACAAGCAAAGATAGATTCCCGCCTGCGCGGGAATGACAAGTTTTTTTGATGAGAGTTTTTCAGATTAGCAGTCAGTAATGATATTAAAAACTCAAGAAAGCCAAATATTGCATGATTCTAGATTTTGAACATGTTCTTTTCATACCGATTGTCTTCATCAACTTCAGGCTTTTTATCAAAAAATCCTTCTATTCCTTGCAGCTCATCGATAAGAAAAGAGGCGAAGGAATGGCGATTAAAATTAGTTTTATCTTTTTGAAGGTGCTCAAAAACTGCTTTTCTGGCTTCAGTATAATCTGTCATGCCATCAATTTTTGTTTGAAAATTTCGCGCATTTGTCTGTCCCGATTCCCAATGCCTAAGAAAACTAAAATAACCTCTTTTACCTCTTAACTCTTTGACTTTATTGTACCAATCTGAATAATCTTTTTGAGCTTTATCTACTACAGACTTTAGTTGACAAAGCTTATCCTTTGCAAAAATGCCCTGAGCTTCAAAGGATCCTTTTTTACTTTTAGGCTTGTTACCAACTGGCTCCGGAAGCACAGACTCAGGCTTTGCTTCTATTACAATTTTACTTTCATATGAATTATTTTGAATTACTATAGGTTGTTTTTTTAATTTTTGAGCTAGTCCTGCGAAAATCGCCAAAACAAAATTCTTTTTTAATTGCTGGCTCTGGGCATCATTTAAAGGAAGGGTTTGATCATCTAAAGCAAGGGTTTGATCATCTAAAGCAAGGGTTTGATCATCTAAAGCAAGGGTTTGATCATCGATTATGTTACCCGAAATTTGGGCTTTTGAATAAAATGCATCTATATTTTGAGAAAGCATTTTTGCATCAAATTCCTCAATAAAGTCATCAATAAAAGAAGTAAATAATTTCTCTTTATTATCACTTTTTATTTTGTATGTTTTATTTAAATTAGTAGGGAGCATATCTTGATTAGCTTTATTAAGCTGCACCAAAATTTCTTTCAAATTTTCATTCAGAGGAATAACAAAGGTTTTTTGGAAAAAATTGAGTATTCCTATATAGAATTCTCGAAGATAATTCGGATTGAAAGAACTACCATATTCTAATAATTCGTCTCTGGAAAAAACTAAATAAGTAGCCGGTTGGTGAGGAATTGTATATTGCTCATAATCTTGATCAGAACTTTTATAATTGGCAAAAGGTTGTATATTTTTTCCTATTGCACTAAGTTCTAACTTCTCTTGTTCATTATAAGAGGAAACCAGTAAAGTTTGAGCTAACTTAGCTTTCAACCACTCGGTACTATATAAAATACCATCTTTAATTTGTAGACTATATTTTTTAAGGACTTGTGAGCCCCTAAGCTCAATCACATCCCAAGAACCTAGGTCATCATCATCTGACCAGGGCAAAGAATAATTAGACATTTCCTCTGATTGCCTTGACGATTGAACTTTAATTAATTTTCCATCTACCTCAAACCTTATCCATTTCTTTTTTGCCTGACACCAAAAAGGACCTATCATTGAATAACTCCAGATAATTACATGCCCATTTTAGCACAAAAAAAGAACAAAGCGCTACTTTGTATGATGATTAGGTAATAAATAGAGACTTAAATAGGATAAGAATTCAAAACCAGCTTGTACCATATGATTTTCTTCTAAATCAAATTTCATTACTAGCTGATCGGCCAGACAAAAGGCAAACCAAAAGAGGAGTGAAAAAATAAAAGCAAGATCCACTTTTTTTAAATAAATATCAAGGGGCTTATGTGAGGCAAAAACGGCTCTGCAAAAGAGAACGGCGGAAATAAAACAGCCAAGGATAATCGCTACATAGAAAAAGGGAGCCAGAAGTGTAGCACCCGGATACATTTTTAAAGAGGCCACTAAATGGGGATAATTTGTATCTGGCGCCCAAGGCTTAGTAATTAACCCTATATGGGCAAGTGCGCCGACAAGATCAGTCCAAAAGGCAATGAGCCACCAAACGGCCCAGAAAAGAACAATGCATTTTTTAAAATAAAGCTTCATTGCTTTAAAAAACCCTTATCCCTTCTTGAGAGGCAAGAATAACCTTATCTGCTAAGCGTTTAGCAAAAAAGCCATTATCCAAAACGCCAGGAATAAGATTAATAGCCTCTTCCAAACGCCTACCCTTGGTTAAATCAAGATTGTAAACATCTAAAATAATATTCCCATTATCAGAAATAAATCCTTCTCTGTACTCAGGGTCCCCACCTAGTTTTACAAGCTCACGGGCAACGAAACTACGTGCCATTGGCAGCACTTCTACAGCTAAAGGAAAGGCACCTAACTGATTCACTAATTTTGATTCATCAACAATACAAATAAATTCTAAGGCTGCCGATGCGATAATTTTTTCACGCGTTAAAGCACCACCACCGCCTTTTATCATTTGGTATTGTTCATTTACTTCATCTGCCCCATCGATGTATAGATGAACTTCAGGTGTTGCATTTAAATCGATAACAGGCAAATTTAATGCCTTTAGTTTTGTCTCAGTTGCTTTAGAACTGGCAACGCAGGCATCAATCCGATTTTTTATTTTAGGTAGCGCATCAATTAGATAATTCACAGTTGAACCGGTACCAATGCCTATTATCATGTTGTCTTCAATGTAATCGAACGCCGCGATAGCTGCTTGCTGCTTTAAAATTGTCATTGCAATACCAATAAAAATAAAACCCAAGTATACCAAAATTATAAAAAATTTAAGCAAAAAGCCTTCCTTTGAGGAAGGCTAGAAATTTTATTGACCGACAGAGGGAGATGGCACTGTTGCTGCCGCATTAGGAGAAGCCATTGGGGCTGCTGGAACCATCACAGGGCCTGCTGATTTTGGCGCTTTAATTACAGCAGCAGGTGTTGTTGCATTTGCTTCAGGGGCTGCATTAGGTATACGGGTAACTGAACTATTCGCTCTAGGAACCTGACTAGGAACTGATGGTGTTGATACTGCTTTTTTATGGGTTATTACAGCTCTTGATGAACCAGCATCAATATTTTTCTTAACATCAGCTTGATGACCATGTCTTTGATTATGATAAATATTATCACCACGATAATCTCTGTCATCAAAAAAGAAATCACTTGCACTTTGGCAACCAACAATTAATAAAGGAGACACTAATAATGACGCTAAAATTATTTTTTTATTCATGAAATCATCCTTGAGATAATGTATTTGTAACTCAACTATTAAAACTAGTTTTCCGCAAACATTCTAGCTTTTGTAAACTCGCTTGTAAAATGTCTTAAGGCAGGTTCTAAGAATTGTTAAATTCTATCATAGGATAAAAATAGCTTTTTGAAAGAGCTCGGGTATATACTTTGATATACCTTATTTTAGATTTAGAGATATCCATGATTTATCCGAATATTCTTGCAACTATTGGCAATACACCTATCGTTAAAATAAATCATATAGGTAAAGATTTAAATTGCGAACTTTACGCCAAATGTGAATTTCTTAATCCAGGTGGCTCTGTTAAAGATAGAATTGGCTATGAAATGGTAAAAAATGCCGAAAAAACAGGCCGTATTAAACCAGGCGATACTCTTATTGAGCCAACTTCAGGAAATACAGGAATTGGTATTGCTTTAGCGGGTGCAGTCATGGGTTATAAAGTAGTTATTACTATGCCTGACAAAATGAGCCAAGAAAAACAAGTTGTTTTAGAGCGCTTAGGTGCCATCATCTACAGAACACCAACCGAAGCGGCCTTCGATTCGCCAGATAGCCATATCTCTCTTGCAAAAAGGCTACAGAAAGAAATACCTAACTCCCATATTTTAGACCAATATGCTAATCCAGATAATCCCAATGCCCATTATTACGGCACTGCCGAAGAGATCATTAAGGACTTTGGCAAAGACTTGCAAATGGTCGTTGCAGGCGTGGGTACAGGTGGAACTATTACTGGTATTGCAAAAAAACTGAAAGAATTTAACCCTGACATTAAAATAATCGGAATAGATCCTATTGGTTCAATTTTGGGTGGAGGTAGTGAAATTAAATCTTACCAAGTTGAAGGCATTGGCTATGATTTCTTTCCAGAGGTACTCGATAATAAATTAATTGATAAATATATTAAAACAGATGATCAAAACTCATTTAACATGGCAAGACTTTTAATCGAAGAAGAAGGCTTATTAGTTGGTGGTTCTGCAGGAGCCGCTATGTGGGGTGCTTTAGAAGCAGCTAAAGATCTTAAAAAAGGCCAGAAATGTTTAGTTATTTTACCTGATTCTATACGTAATTATATTTCTAAATATGCCAATGATGAATGGATGAAAGCGCAAAACTTTTTAGATAATACCTAGGTTGTGAGGCTCTTAGCCTCCAACCTAGGCTCTTTAAATGGAGGGTGAAATTGCAAAATCATCTTCATAAACAGATGAAAGATCGATAGCACCAATAGCTGATTGGAATGCTAAAGCAAGCTTGAGTTCCCTTATTAGATTAGTTTCTGAACCAAGCTCTTTCTCTAAATGATCATATAAATGAGGATATTTCATAACAAGAATATTGAAAAACCAAGCATGTCCATCTTGTAACCCGGAAAAATTAGAGGCAGATGAATCGATTGTTTTAATATAAAGCCGAACTAAGTCATCTTTACTCAAGTCGACTTGGCTAAGTCTTGTACTTTCGTCTTTAAGCTTTTTTACTAAAGCCGCTTCAATATCTTTATAATCATTTGCTAACAAAGCCGCATCAACTTCAGCCATCATATTTTGTGAGCTAATTCTACGAACAAAGTTAAAATCAGCCAAATTTAAAATAGCTAAAAAAGCCTGAAAATGGCCATTATTAAGAATGAGTTCAATGGCTAGGGGGGCTGCTTTATTACAGACAATTTTTCTTGGAAAATCTTGCCCTATTTGAAAGATCTTGAGTGTTATTTTGATATTTAAAACGGCAGCTAAAGCATCAAGCACCATATAGCTATGCATCATCGAGCGTTCATTTTTAGCTAAAAGACTAAAAGGATAATATTTAACCTTCTTTAACTCAGCCCCAATATTTTTAGCAAAACAAGCCGCGTATTGCTCTAAAAGTTTATAAAGAGAAGTGGCCTTTTGCATTTGCTGATATAAAGCCTCTCTTGGCGTTAAAAGAGTTATAAAATTTTTAGATATATCAGGGAAGGCCTCGGCATAAAACGCCAAAACCTTTCTTATTAATTCATCGTGACGTGCATTTGATTGTCTTAGTGTATCGAATAACGCAGCGGTAACAGCCAAAAGAATCGAATCCGGTTCAGCACCAAAAGATACGATTCGTTTCTGTAATCCTTCTTTGTTTGGTAAGCTTTGTTTTTTAAAAAAAGGAGCCGTCATACCTGACCTCATTCAAAATTTTCTCTATATACTATAGCTTAATTCTAAGCATATATTATTAACGAAATATTAAGACTTGGCATTTCTTTTGCTGCCACTATTTTTAAATCTATACCCATTCGCTTTCAAAATACGATGTTTTGAAGAAAGCCTATTTAAAATGTAGCCTGGATGAGGCGAACCGTGATCTGGGTTTATTCTCCCGGATTATGGCTCGAAGAGCTTCCATCCAGGATACATTAATATTCGCATTTTGGGGTTATTTGGGTATATACCTTTAAATGGACATTAGAGGGAGCCTCACATGGATAGAGATGAAGATTTAGTTAAAATCAAGGAATTACTAAGGCATACTGGCGAATTTATAGCATATTTTGAATTAGCAGAAACTAAAATGATTGAATGGCGTGAAAACATTGAGCAACAAGCCAAACATCATCAACATAAAGTGGATGAGCAATTAAAAACCTTGCAAAATGAATTGGATTCGCTACAAGAAATTTTAACTCAGGCGGGCCTTGCTCGCTTCCGCCTTTCTGCTGAAAAAATTTTAGAGCAGGGCGAAAAACATCTAGAAAGCCTAAATAAGTCTGGCCAACAGCTTATTAATGAAATGAATATTAAACATAATAGTTTTAATAAATTTATAGAAAAAAAAATAAATCTTTTAGAAGAGCAAAGCCAGAAAATCGTTGAAAAAATAAATGAAGAATTAGGCTCTTATGATGTGCAGCATTTTCGGAGAATT
>JAIUOG010000048.1 GCA_020161725.1 Pseudomonadota bacterium | reverse complement strand
AAATTGATCACATCCTTCTGCGACGTTCCACCAAATTCCGTTGCCGATCGGTCGCAAATCACCGTTCCAATTGAACACTTGTCTGAGATTCTCTTTCAAGCCGAGGTCGTATGGATAGATGAATTTCTCCTCGATCTTGAAATGTTCTCGTCGATGATGAGCCTAGAATTATAATCGAAAATAGAAACTCTCACCTCAAATATTACATTAATTGAGGATTTACCTTTTTAACTATCCATGCCTCGATTCCAGATTGATTTTTCACAACAGAATTAACCTTTATAAATATAGATTTAAATAATAATCGTATAAAATATAGTTCTATTTGGCTTATCTTATTAACCTTATTGGTTCTAATTTCTATTTTAGCCTATGGCTTTTATTGGTGGACAATAGCCCGTTTTTATGAAGAAACAGATAATGCCTATGTCAATGGCAACATCATTCCCATTACCTCGCAAGTAGCAGGGACTGTGGTTGCCGTTAATGTTGACGATACACAATTTGTTAAAGAAGGTCAGGTTTTAGTGCAATTAGATCCGATAGATACTTATATCGCACTCGAACAGGCAAAAGCCAATTTGGCCGAAGTCTTACGTAACACGCAGCAACTTTTCATCAATAATAAAGGCTTAATTGCAGCAATTAATGAACGACAAATTTCCTTAGATAAAGCCCGGCAAGATTTAGAAAGACGAAATCAAGCTATCAGTTTGGGGGCTGTTTCCAAAGAGGAACTAACCCACGCAAAAGATACTTTAGAAGGTGCCAATGCATCTTTAGTTCAGGCAAAATCAGCTCTTTTATCTAATTTAGCATTGACAGAAAATACCAATTTAAAAGAACATCCCAATGTACTTGCAGCAGCCGCAACACTTCGTAAAGCCTATATTGACTATAGACGTACAGCAATTAAAGCACCTACTTCAGGTGAGGTATCAAGGAGAGCCGTGCAAGTAGGTCAACGAATTGATGCTGGTGTAAGGTTGATGGCAATTGTACCTTTAGAACAAGTCTGGGTTGATGCCAATTTTAAAGAAAAGCAATTACGCAACATGCGCATAGGGCAACCCGTGGAATTAACAGCGGATATCTATGGCTCTTCAATTAATTATAAGGGAAAAATAGTGGGGTTTTCTGCAGGCACAGGCAGCGCTTTTGCTCTTTTACCCGCACAAAATGCAACTGGAAATTGGATTAAAATCGTTCAAAGATTACCTGTTCGTATTGCCATATCGCCCGATCAATTAGCAAAACATCCCTTACGTATTGGTTTATCAATGCAAGCCACCGTGGATATGCACGATACCTCGGGTAAATTAGTTTCAGAAGTTAGCCCTAATCCAAGCTTATATAAAACATCTGCCTATGACGAATTAGCCAAAGAAGCTGATGTCGAAATTTTAAAAATAATTAATGAAAATGCCGGTAAAACGGCAAATTTAGGCAAAAAATATCAAGATATTCCTAAACCTGGTAGCAAAGATGAGTAGTACCGAAGCCACTGCCAAGGCAGCACTTCCACCTCTTCATGGCGTTAAACTTGTTATAGCAACAATCGTAGTTGCTTTAGCAACCTTTATGATTGTGCTAGATTCATCGATTGCCAACGTAGCTATTCCTACTATTTCGGGAAATCTTGGTGTTTCTATAGACGAAGGCACCTGGGTTATCACCATGTTTGCTGCTGCCAATGCGGTATCAATTCCGCTTACAGGCTGGCTAACTATGAAATTTGGCCAAATTCGTTTATTTGTGGGATCCATCATACTTTTTGTTTTTGCCTCATGGCTTTGTGGTATGGCTCCTACACTACCTTTTTTGCTGTTTGCAAGAATTCTACAAGGTTTTGTAGCAGGCCCCCTAATTCCTCTTTCACAATCCATTTTATTAAGCTCCTATCCAAAGAATAAAAGCTCGCTTGCCTTAGCTTTTTGGGGCATGACTGCAACTGTCGGCCCTATTGCAGGCCCTGCCTTAGGCGGCTGGATTACTGATAACTACAGTTGGTCATGGATTTTTTATATTAACGTTCCTATTGGTATTGTTGCAGCTATAGCTACTTGGATTATTTACAAAGATAGAGATACGGCACGTATTGATTTACCTATAGATAAAATAGGACTTACTCTTTTAGTTATTTGGGTTGCAGCACTACAAATCATGTTGGATAAAGGTAAAGATCTAGATTGGTTTAACTCAAACTATATTATTATTTTAGGGCTAATATCCTTAGTTACTTTTTGTTATTTCCTTATCTGGGAATTAACGCAAAAAAATCCTGTTATCGATCTTAGGCTTTTTGCCAATCGTAATTTTACAGGTGGTACACTCGCCATTTCGGTAGGTTATGGTGTTTTCTTTGGTAATTTAGTTTTGCTTCCACAATGGTTACAACAAGATTTAGGCTACCCTTCTATTAGTGCCGGCTTTGTATTAGCACCAATAGGTATTTTTGCAGTGATTTGCTCACCAATAATAGGTAAGATTTTACCTCGGGTAGATGCCCGTATTATTGCAACTATCGCCTTTTTATTATTTGCACTCGTCTTTTTTCTACGCTCACTTTATACCACTTATGTCGATACCTGGACCTTAGTTTTTCCTACCTTATTGCAAGGGATTCCAGTTGCTATGTTTTTTATCCCCTTATCTATGGTCATTCTTTCAGGCCTACCGCCAGAGAAAATCCCAGCTGCAGCTGGTCTTTCTAACTTTGCACGGATATTTTGTGGCGCTATTGGTACTTCTATTGCTAATACAGCTTGGAATAACCGAACTATTTTGCATCATTCACAACTCATTGATGGAGCATCCTTATATAGTGACAATTTCACTTCCTTTGTTAATGACTCGCAAGCTAGTTTAAATTTGCAAGGAGATCAAAGCTTCGGGCTTTATAATACCTTGCTAAATATTCAGGCTAGCATGTTAGGTTTAAATGATATTTTCTGGCTTTCAGCCATTATTTTTATTCTGCTTATTCCGATTGTATGGATTACGAAACCAGCTAAACAGAATGCTGCGGCAGTTGATGCAGGAGCTCACTAACGCCTTTAATAAAAATTACTGGTAATTAACACCCATGACATAGATAATTGACTTTTAATATTTATTTTAGGGTTATCATGCATTTTCTCAGTCAATATGGCTTATTTCTTTTAAAAGCCCTTACTATTGTTATCAGTCTACTTCTTGCCTTTGCAGGTATTTTAGCCTTGGGCAAAAAACCAAAACCACAACTTGAAATTACCCCGCTTAATAAACAATATGATGAGTTAAAACAAAGGCTTTTTCATGAAATTAAAGATGAAAAAATAAAGAAAAAGAAGGATAAAAATAAAGAAAAAAATCCATCTTTATATGTACTTGATTTTAATGGCGATATAAAAGCATCCCAAGTTGAAGCGCTTAGAGAAACCATTACTGCTGTCCTTGCAGTAGCTAATCCTAAAGATGAAGTAGTCATTCGTCTAGAAAGCCCCGGTGGTGCGGTTAATGGATATGGTTTAGCTGCCTCTCAATTACAACGTATTAGAGACAAAGAAATTCCTTTGACTGTTTGCATCGATAAAATTGCAGCCAGTGGCGGTTATTTAATGGCCTGTGTTGCTAATCAAATTATTGCCGCTCCCTTTGCAATCATTGGTTCTATCGGCGTTGTTGCGCAAATGCCTAATTTCCATCGTTGGCTTGAAAAAAATAATATTGATGTTGAACTATTAACAGCAGGTGAATATAAACGTACCCTTACCGTTTTTGGTGAAAATACAGAAAAAGGCCGTAAAAAATTCCAAGAGGATTTAGAAAAAATCCACGAAGCCTTTAGAAATTATGTTTTGAAAAATCGAAATAAATTAAATATTGATGAAGTAGCCACTGGTGAGCATTGGCTTGCAGAAGATGCCTTTAGTTTAAAATTAGTCGATAGCCTAAAAACTAGTGATACTTATTTAATTGAAAAAATGGATCATTTTAATGTCTTTAAAATGGCCGTACATGGTAAAAAATCATTAGTAGAAAAAATTATGCACCCAGCAGCTAAATTATTGAGCCCTTGGGCCTAATATCTTCGAATATGATTTTTCTAATAGAAGATTTTATTAATTTTGTCATTCCCGCGTAGGCGGGAATCCATCTGAGTTATTGATTTGCTCCTCAGCACTAAAGGGCAGCCTCTCCCGCAAGGGATCTCTCTTAAGCAATAGAACGAACAATCCCCCCCTCAACAGTCAAGGCAGCACCATTTGTTCCTGATGCTAAAGGGCTACAGATAAAGGTCACCATTGCCGCAATCTCCTCCGGTGTAAGAAAACGTTCTAATAAAGAGCTAGGTCGCATTGTTGCAAAAAGTTCCTTTTCCATTTCATCTACACTTTTATTATTTTCTTTGCATAATTTATCTAAAAAAGGCTCAATCCCTTCACTTTTGGTAGGTCCTGGTAAAACGGAATTTACGGTAACGGCTGTTCCCTTAGTTGTTTCTGCAAGCCCTCTCGCTATAGCTAATTGAGCCGTTTTAGTCATACCATAATGAATCATATCTGAGGGTATTTGTAACCCTGATTCACTGGAAATAAAAACAATTCGCCCCCAATTTTTTTTAAGCATTAAGGGTAAATATTGACGACACAAACGGATACCACTTAATACATTCATATCAAAAATAGCGAGCCAATCTTCATCAGTAATATCAGCAAAATCTTTGGTCTCATAAATGCCTAAGTTATTTACGAGAATATCTACGCTAGGCTGTGCTTTAAATAAATGCAAAACCGCTTCTTTTTTAGATAAATCAAAGGGAGCTGCAATAAGATTTGCAGTGGGATATTTAGCTTTAATAGAACTAATGGCATCATTCACTCTTTTTTCAGTACGGCCATTGATAATTACCGTAGCTCCCTCTGCTGCTAAGGATTCAGCAATGGCAAAACCAATGCCAGCAGTAGAGCCAGAAACCAACGCTTTTTTATTTTTTAATTGATAGTCCATAATAAAAACTCCTTTAATATTTTTTAATAATAGCCAATTATTTAATAACTAAAAAAATAAAGTAAGTAAGTGAGCGCTAAATTGCGAACTTTTAAAAACATAGACAGAAAAGCAACTGACTAAAAATAGCTTTTTGAAAGAACTTGGGTATATACTTAATTTATGAATCTTAATTGAATTTAATTCACGGAGCAAAACCATGAACGATTTCAAATCTAAATTGCCCGATCTTAAAGAAGTCACTTCTATGGCAACTAAATTTTATAAAGATATGAAAGAAAGTGTTTGTGAAATTATAAAGGAATATAAGGATAAACGTGAGGAGTTAGCTTCTTCAGAAGAGCTAAAAACAGAAGAAAAGCCAACAACTGTAACTCCTCCCCCAGTTGACGAAGTTACCCCAAAACCAAGAGCTAAAAAACCGCCTAAGTCAGAGGTTTAGTAGCCTTGGCGTAAGCGTAACAAAGGATTGGAGATGCATGAAGATTAAACCTTGGTTACGCTTACGCTGCACCAAGGCTACATATAAGATGTTATGCCCTCACTGGCCTTGTTAAACCATATTTACGCATTTTTTCTACCAAGGTTGTACGTCTCATATTTAAATAAGCAGCAGCATGCGCTACAACCCAATCAGACTCATCTAAAGCTTGATGAATCAATGCCAATTCCGTTTTAACTAAATGCTCTTTTAAATCAATTCCATCATGAGAAGTATCTTGTTGATTAACCATCTGCATAAGCCCTTCTCTTTCATTAGCAAAATGCTTTGCTGATTGTACATTAGTGCTGACTTTAAAGCGCCTTGGTAGATCATCCATATCAACAATACCATTAGGATAAAGAATAGATAAACGCTCTATTAGATTAGCCAATTCACGCACATTTCCAGGCCATTGATAACGACTTAATATATCTAAAGCGCCTGGCATCAGACGGATAGAAGCTCTTTCTTCTCCTTCAATTCGGGAAACAAGCTCATTGATTAAAAGCGGTAAATCTTCAATACGCTCTCTCAAAGGTGGAGTATCAATTGGAAATACATTTAGACGATAAAACAAATCCTCTCTAAACCGCCCTTCTTGAATTGCTTCATCTAAATTGCGATGAGTAGCTGCGATAATTCGTACATTCACTTCAATACTTTTATTTGAACCAACGCGTTCAAAGCTTTTTTCTTGTAAAACACGCAGGAGCTTAACTTGCATAGCTAAAGGCATATCACCTATTTCATCTAGAAATAAAGTACCCTCATTCGCTAGTTCAAAACGCCCTTGTCTCGCTGTAATTGCGCCAGTAAATGCTCCTTTCTCATGGCCAAAAAGCTCACTTTCTAAAAGCTCTGCTGGAATTGCACCACAATTTAGAGGAATAAAAGGTTTATGTGCTCTATCAGATAGTGCGTGAATATTTCTTGCAACGACTTCTTTCCCTGTACCAGACTCACCTAAAATGAGTACAGAAGCATCTGTATTGGCGACTTGCGCGATTAATTTTCGGACTTGTTTGATTGATTCACTAGTACCCACTAAACTTCGGAATAAAGGCGTTTTTTGGTTATTAACATGTAAAATATTAGCGCATTCAAACGTTATTTCAGCCTTATGCAAGGCTTCTAAAATTTGTGAATAACTAAAAGGGAACGTTAAAGTAGTTATAACATTTTTATTAAAAGAAAATGCAGATTGAGGTGCATCAATTAAAATAACATAGGCATTAGGGCATTTTTCTTTTAATTCATCTAAAAATTCAGACATTTCATCTAAATTATCACGCATACCAGCCAAAACTAATTTAGATTTATCAAAGGGAAGGCTTCGCCACGTCGTGTAATTAGCAGGAAAAGCAGCTTCTTTAATGAAAGTTAGAATAGTTGATAATGTTCTACTTCTTTCTTCATTATCATCTATGATAAAAATAGGACCTAAACTGCTCATAAAAAAACCTTGAGTCTTAACTATCTAATCTTGAGTATTGTTCAAAAAGACTACGCATGTCAAATATATGACGATATTTTTTCTTCACGTCATTTATTCCTTCACCGTTTGCAATCAATATAGGCAAAAGCTTTACATTTTGCACCAAAACATAATTTTTGATTAGCAATCGCTTTTGTTGCATGAATATAAGATTGTTCTTTAAATTTAGTTGCCTTTAGATAACCCATTTGCCTACAGAAAGATTGAGCGGCTCGTTGACCACAATTTTTATGTCCATCATAACACCAATCAAGCCTATAATTGGGATCAAATCGAGGTAAAACAAAATGCCTTTGGCGGTAGTAATAGGCAGCGTTAGGTTTATGTTCTAAATGTGCGACACAACGAATTGTTTTGAAACCATTACAAGTCCAGCCACGACATAGCGCTTTCTTTGAAATAAAATTAGTAAGCCCTGTATTGTGTTCCATAATGTATTGATTTGCATGATGATATCCCATTAATTGGCAATAACGATTGGCAATTGGCGCACCACAGTCTTTCATATTTACATCACAGTAATTCAGTGGAAGACCATGAAATTGGGGACGCCAAAAATTCCTATAATAATTATCTTCTGCATGGAGTTGAAAACTGCTTAAAAGGAGTAAAAAGGAAAGAATAAATAGATGCATTGAAAAATAAACCAATAACTTTGAATAATTTGATCTTAGCTTAATTTAACTTAAATAAAAATTATATTTGTGGATTCCAGAGGGAGCTATCAGAAGAACAGGATTTTAGGAAAATTCCCAGTTGTATTCGGGAGATCCTTCGCTACGCTCAGGATGACAATGCCCTGCCATCCTGATCCCCTGTGAGGAAGAAGATGCCCGAAGGGATGGAGCGGGGGAAAGTCTCTCATGATACCTCTTACTAATAATAAAGAGCGACTCTGCCATCACCTAAAAGATTATTTAAAGTATTCATCAATTCATCAGAAGGATGAATAAACCAAGATTCAGATAAGGATAAAATACCTTTAGCCTTACCATTGCTATAATGAAATTGCACAGCACAATTGCCCTTGTGCGCTTTAAAAATAGCCTGAAGTGCTTGAATTTGCTCTTGATGTTCAGCTGCTAAATTTAGGCGAAGACATTTTGCGAAACGGCTACGTGCATCAGCAATACTATAAACTTGATTTGCGGCCATTTTAACCCCACCACTATAATCATCATGGGAGATTTCCCCTTCGATTACAATCATTTGATTAGTTTGGATGGGTGGCACTATTGCTTCATAAACTTCAGAAAAAACAACAATATCAATTTTGGCATTCATATCCTCAAGAGACATTATTAATAATTTTTTCCCTCTTTTAGTAATCACTTTACGAAGAGAGCTAACCTGGCCACAAACTATCGCTTTTTTCATAGCGGAAGGGTTTAGATTGATGATCGCTGTAGTAAAGGCCTTTAATTCGTCACAATAGAGTTTTGCAGGATGGCCAGTCAGATATAAGCCTAAGGTTTCTTTCTCGCCTTCTAGCCTTTCTATTTCCGGCCAAGGACTCAATTCGATATAACTTTCATCGCGTGCTTCATCTTCTAAAAGGGAAAAGAGATCTGTTTGGCCGCTTGATTCATTTTGATGTGTTTTTTCAGCTAATTTTAACGCTTTTTCTAAAGAAGCATTTAGACTTGAACGTTCTTGATTAAAGCAATCCAAAGCACCACTTTTAATTAAAGCTTCAAGTACGCGACGATTTACCTTTCTTAAATCCTGCCTTTCACAAAAATTAAATAAGCTTTTATAGGGGCCTGTTTGACGTTCTTCAACGATACCAGAGATAGCAGCTTCCCCTACCCCTTTAATCGCCCCCAAACCATAAAGGATGGTATCCTGCCCTTTCACTGTAAACCGATAATTAGAATCATTAATCAATGGCGGCAAGACCTTTATCTTCATTTCAGCACATTCAGCAATAAAGTTAACGACTTTATCTGTATTATCCATATCTGAAGACATCACTGCTGCCATAAAAGCCGCTGGGAAATGAGCTTTCAACCAAGCTGTTTGGTAAGCAACCAAGGCATAGGCTGCTGAATGTGATTTGTTAAAACCATAACCTGCAAACTTTTCCATTAAGTCGAAGATATAGGTTGCAGTTTCTTCTTTAACCCCTCTTGCAGTCGCTCCTTCGGTAAAAATAGTTCGCTGCTTTGCCATTTCTTCTGGTTTTTTCTTACCCATAGCACGGCGTAATAAATCCGCAGCACCCAGAGTATAGTTTGCCAAAACCTGTGCAATTTGCATTACTTGCTCTTGGTAAAGAATAACACCATAGGTTGGTTTTAAAATAGGCTCTAAATCAGGATGTGGGTATTCAACTTTGGCTCTTCCATGCTTTCTATCAATAAAGTCATCGACCATCCCTGATTGCAAAGGGCCAGGTCTAAAGAGAGCCACAAGGGCTATGATATCCTCAAAACAATCTGGTTGTAGGCGATGAATTAACTCTTTCATCCCTCTTGATTCTAACTGGAAGACAGCAGTCGTTTGACAGGCTTTTAAAAGGTCAAAGGTTTTTTCATCTTCAGTAGAGATAGTTGTAATATCAACTAGCTCTTCATTTTTTTCCCTTTTCTCAGCATTAACTATAGCTAAGGCCCAATCAATAATAGTGAGCGTTCTTAAACCTAAAAAGTCAAATTTAACCAAACCTGCAGCTTCAACATCATCCTTATCAAACTGACTTACAATTTGAGTTGAGCCTTCTTCACAGTAAATAGCAGTAAAATCAGTTAATCTTGAAGGAGCAATAACCACCCCGCCGGCATGTTTGCCTGCATTTTTGGTAAGCCCTTCTAAACTTAAAGCAAGATCAATTAAGTCCTTAACCTCTTCTTCATCCTGATAGCGGCGCTGTAATTCAGGTTCATCCTCAAGCGCTTTGGATAGAGTCATCCCTATTTCAAAAGGAATCAATTTTGCAATTTTATCGACAAAACCATAGGGGTGGCTCAAAACACGTCCAACATCACGAACAACGGCCTTGGCAGCCATGGTGCCGAAGGTAATAATTTGCGATACGCTTTGGCGACCGTATTTTTCGGCAACATAATTGATGACTCTATCTCGGCCATCCATACAAAAGTCGATATCAAAGTCAGGCATACTAACCCGCTCTGGGTTCAAAAAACGCTCGAAAAGCAGCTCGTATTCTAAAGGATCTAAATCGGTAATTTTTAAGGCATAAGCCACTAAGGAACCTGCACCTGACCCCCTGCCCGGGCCAACCGGTACACCATTTTGTTTAGCCCATTGAATAAAATCGGCAACGATTAAGAAATAACCCGGGAAGCCCATGCCGTTAATTACATTTAGTTCGACTTCCAATCGTTCATCATAGGGTTTTCTGAGTTCGTCAATATTCTGAAGTTGTTCGCGAAAAATGTACTGTAAACGCTCGTCTAAACCCTCTCGAGATACTTGTGATAAATACTCTTCAACTGTCGTACTTTCTGGTATAGGGAAATTAGGCAAATAATTATCACCTAACTTTAATTTAACCGTACAGCGTTTAGCTATTTCTGCTGTATTAGCAACCGCTTGTGGTAAATCAGCAAATAAGCTCGCCATTTCATCGGCTGAGCGTAAATATTGTTGTTTGCTATAAAGATGGGGGCGATTGGGATCAGCTAAGGTATTACCATCGTGAATACAAACTCTTGCCTCATGAGCTTCAAAATCTTTTTCTTCTAGAAAACAAACATCATTGGTTGCGACTAAGGGTAAATTTAATTCATCAGCTAAACGAACAATAAGTTCATTATATTCCGACTCAAGAGGACGATTCGTTCTTTGGATTTCTAAATAAAATCTATCTTTATAGAGTTCGGCAAAACGACCGGCTAATTTTTTAGCTGTATTAAAATCATTGGCTAATAAGGCTTTGCCAATCAAACCATGCTGCCCGCCAGACAAAGCAATTAAACCCTCACTGTATTCTGGAAGCCAATCATAATGCACTCGCGGCTGACCCAATACTTGCCCTTCCTGATAGGCCTTGGATATAAGGCAGGTTAGATTGCGATACCCTATTTCATTTTGACATAAAAGCAGTAAAGAGCTTGTTTCATTACCACGAATACAGGGAAGGTCGGCACCTAAAATCGGTTTAATACCAAAATCAACAGCCGTTTTAAATACCTTAACTGCGGCAAAAAAATTACAAAAATCGGTCACAGCAATCGCATTCATCCCTTTATTAGATAAGGATTTCATTAAGGGTTTAATGCGAACAAGACTATCTTTTAAAGAAAATTCAGTATGTAGTCGCAGGTGAACAAAGGAGGTTTGCATTATTAATTTTGGTTTGGCTTTATTATTCTTGAACTCTACCGAAGAGAGCAAGGAAGGGCAAGCTTTCCTCGTTTTTATTTAAAAATTTTTCAAAAAAAATAAATTGACCACTTAAAGCCAATGATGCACAATATTATTGCAATATGTACAGGGGAAATAGGTGTTAGGCAAACAATTAGATGATATTCTTAGTTTTTTGGCAGAACAGTGGAAAAATAGTGGTTGGAATGAACAACGCCTTAAAGATGCAGGCTTTTTGGATAAAACTGAAATAAAGAGAATCATTAACGATTTTAATACAAACGATGTTGATACGCTAACTCCTACCCAAGTAGAAAATCTAACAATAAAAGAAAATATTACCAAAGATAACATCAATTATTTCATAGCCCTTTGTTTATCTACAAAGATTAGTCTTAAATTAAAAACAAGCTTTATTTTTGCCCCTAAAAATTTAATTTATTTTCCAATAGTATGTCTTTTAAATGCAGAGGATATCGTTGAAGAAACTATAAAAGAAGTTATAAAAAATGCTGAAGATTACCCCATAATCCATCATTTAATAATCTTTACGATAGATTATAAGCGCCCCTATATTTTAGACAAAATAGCTAAAAATAAACTGGTTGAATTAGTTGGTTTTCTTGAAAATAAACATTATAACGGCAGCATATTACAGTTACTTATTAAGCATTACCCAGATAGAGCGAAAAATCTATTAAAACTTCTAAAAAAACTCGCAAACGAAAACCCAGAGGTTTTTAAAAAATACAAATATACTCCATACAGATTAGCGATTGAAGTAGGCGATCTTGAAACTTTAGACTTCTTTATTTATACCATCGAGGATAACAGTGACTTTCTTCTCTTTGACTTAGCAATTGAGCATCAACAACCGCTCCTTTTAAATTATCTTATTAAAAAATTTCCTCAAAAATATGAGGGACTTAATAACAGATATAATGACAAGCTCAAAGATAGCTTAACTGGCCTTGAAGAATATTTATCCTCTCCTGAAGAATCCCAAAATAAAACAGATGAGCGACTTAACTCTCTAATCAAACATATTGAAACACTTCACTATGAGAATAAAATATCTAAAGCAGAACTTTATCTTGTTGCTGAAGCGACCAACCAATATATCGAAAGCGAGATAACATCAAAGCAATATCATAAATTAGCCAAAGAAGTAGAAGGACAAGCTTCTTTAGGTATGAAGATACTAGGTTTAGTTATGATTACTTTAGGCGCTTTAATCTTAGCTGCGGGTCTAGCTATCACCATTACCTCAACTGCTTCCTTCCTGGGTGCAGCAGCAGCACCTATTGGAGTTGGCACAATGAGTCTTGGCGCTGCCTCAATTGCCGCTGGTATCGGTGTTTTTGCTAAAAAAGGCTGTCAGCATGGCCTAGCTAAAAGTCTAACAGCACTTCATGATACTATTGAAGAAAACAAAAAAACAGATGACTCTATTTTTTCTTTATAAACCGCAAATTGACTACCTTAAATTCTTAATTATAATTTTTCTCTCAATATTTAAAGAAGTAATACATGTTAAAACAAAAATTGAGTGATGTTCTTTATCATATGATGGGCATACATAACAAAAATAAAGAAGCAATTTTAACGGCCGGGTTTTTAAACGAAAATGAGATAAAAAAGCTAATTGATGATTTCAATATGGATAGCACAAATAAATTACAAGAATTTGAAACCCTATCTCCATTAGAGGACAGTTCTCCCCCCGTTGTAAATACTTATATAGCACTTGTTTTAAGTAAGGTTTCTCCAAAAGAAAAAATCAAATACCTTCAAAACCCTGTTCTTTTAGACATAACAATTATCTTAAATGCAAAAGAAATTATCGAAGAATATCTCAAATCGCCTGATAATTTAAATCCTGAACTACACCTCACGCTAAATTCAGCAATTAAAGTGGGTAATCTTGAGATTTTTAAATTACTTCTTGCCAAAAAAATAGCCCAGCCAAATACTTATTTTCATGATCTTTTTAATTATGCTATTGAACAGCGTCAAATATCTATTTTAAATTTTCTTAGCAAACTTCACCCTGTTCTTTATACAACTGAAAAACAGTTTGAAGAAAACCATTCTCTAATTGAGATACTGACTCAACTTGAAAGACATATTAATTCTCAATTGGTTGATAAAAACCAACAAGATAAAGCAAATGATGTATTGAATCGAATTAAAGCACTTAATAATGAGGGTAAGACATCTAAAATAGAACTTTATATTACAGCTAAAGCAACTTATGACTATCTTAAGGGTGATATAACATCTCAACAATATCAAAAATTAGCTCAAGAAATAGAAGGCCATTCTTCTTTAAAAATGAGGCTTTTAGGTATTGCTATGATGGCTTTAGGCGTTCTAGCTATAGTCGCTGGTGTTGCAGTTGCCGTTACAACACCCATTTTAACTATTCCAGCAACGATTGCCTGTTCTTCACTTATCACTATAGGTACTGGCGCCCTAGCCGCAGGTGTCGGCTTGTTTTCTGGTAGTTTTCAACGTGGCTTAGCTGACACAGTAGATAAACTTCATCATGCAGTCGAAGATGAAAGATCTGCACCTAGCACATAACTACAATAAAAATCGAAAAGCCTTTATTGATGAATAAAGGCTTCGGCCCCTAGATTGTTTGCTTTTAACATTTCCAGTATAATTTTTTCACAAAAAATACGAGGTATTGGATAAAATGTTAGAAGAAAAATTGCAAGCTGCTCTTAGTTTTTTAGTACAATTTTGGCATCCATCCGATTGGAATGAATTCAATCTTAAAGCAGAAGGTTATCTAGTAAAAGATGAAATAGAAAAGCTAATAAGCAATTTTAATCATAATCCTGAAGTTACACATGGGCAATTTCGAAAAGCAATAGCTGATGCTAATAGGGTATTAACCCCCCATATTTTAAACAGTTATATAGCAGTTTACTTATCTAATATTAATCCTGAAGAAAAAATACAATATATTAAAAACGACTTTGAATTAGCAATAGTATCCATTTTAAAAGCAAACGATATTCTCAAATTATATCTTCCTGCCTCTAATAATTTGGTGGTAAAAAACTTAGTTATAACGGCAATAAGACTTAATCGTCTTGATATTTTAGAAAATTTAATTGAAATAGTCCCTAATATGCTGATTTCTATTATGGAGCAACTTGATGTTCATAATAAGACTAGTATGTGTGAAGCTCTTTTAAAGAACCATCCTTTGCAGATACAAAAGGTAATTGAGCAAAATGTACCAGCAATTGTAATTAAGTTTCTTAGTTTAATTGCTAAATATTCCGGTAAAAATGAGCATTTGGAATACCTAAAAAAACTAGCAGAAGAACAACCAACTATTTTTCTTGAATATAAAACTAAAGCATGCAAGTTCGCCATTAAAGCAGGAAACCTAGACATTTTAAAATTCTTTATTTCTAAAATAGACATTTTATTGCAAGAGGATTTAACTAAACTCGTTATTTACTCAGCTCAATATCACCAATTACCTATTTTAAAATATCTAAGCCAAAAACATCCTGATTTATATAAAAAAACAAGTGATAAATTAAGCCTAACCTTACAAAGAGAGCTACTTGATCTCCGTGATTATATTAATACTATTGCAAAAGGTCAGTTTAAAGACAAAGCAAGCGAGTTAGTTAACCATTTGGATAATCTTGAGAAAGAAGGGGAAATTTCTAAAGCAGAACTCTGTCTTGTTGCCAATGCTACCTATCATTATCTTAAAAATGATGATCGTATCACAGCTCAGCAATATCAAAAATTAGCCAATGAAGTAGAAGGCCATGGCTCTTTAGGCATGAAAATACTCGGCATAGTTATGATTGCCTTAGGCGCCTTAGCTATTGCTGTCGGTGCTGTAATCACCTTTACCTCTGTTGCTTCCGGCCTAGGTGCGGCAGCAACGCCTGTGGGTATTGGAGGAATGGCCCTTGGTAGTGCCTCCTTTGCTACAGGTATAGGTCTTTTTGCTACCAAAGGCTGCCAACATGGCCTAGCTAAAAGAATAACGGAGCTTCAAGATGCTATTGAAGAAACAAGGCAATCCCCTGGTTCCACAGCCTAATTTTAAATTACTATAAAATTCAGGGTATTTTTTAAAAAATGCCCTCATTCATCATTCCTAAAACATCCTTTAAAAAGTCATTAAGAACAAAATAAGTTGATTTATTATTGCCCAAACAAAGAAAATAGAGTACAATTTTTCAACAATTAGGCTTGGGAGTTTTTTTATGCAAGAGAAATTAGCACGTATAAATAGCATATTAGCTAATATTTATGATAGTTATATTATCCTAGATGAGAAAAAGATTCTTACAAAAAAGAAGGCTTTCCAAGATGATATAGATTTTCCCAATCAAACACAGACAAACTTAGATAAATATTTAGTCGATATGGATCCTATTTATTGGATCGCTGATGATCTCAATGGTTTAGCTGCCCTTATTTTATCTGATACCTCACCAGAACTCTATGCTGAAAAGACTTCTCTCGAATTTTTTGTGTTACTTGCAACCTTACTCGATGAAGAAAATAAAATTAAAACTTTAATTGAGTCAAAGTCTGTTTTAAATAATGATCACTCATTTTTAGAAATAATATATGGAGCTATAAATTCAGGAAATATAGAGCTTCTTCGTGACTTAAAAGCCCAAAGAGATTTTACAGAAATTAAAGATTTTAGAGAGCAATTAAATATTTTTATATCAATGATCAGCTGCGCAAACGCTTTAGATATTTTAAATTTCTTTTTAGAATCTTATCCTCAAATAAAAGAAGCAATTACCCTTGACCATG
>JAIUOG010000047.1 GCA_020161725.1 Pseudomonadota bacterium | reverse complement strand
AAAGGTCGGGTGCTTGGATTTAAAGACGGTCAATTTGTAATCGTAATCGGCGAAGGTTCCCGTCAAAGACAAATGACTTTTTACTCGGATGAGATTGATTCAATTGAATTTGATTCAACTTCTTCACTCCCGACAACAAAAGTTACGAGCCAAAATAATCCGCCTGCTCAAACACGTCCAACTCCTTCACCGACTCCTATTGCTACCAATACTCAGGCAAATAACAACCCTAATGTGAAGGTTATTGGAAGTTCGCCGGATACTTCAACCGCAAACAAACAGCCGCAAACAATTCCAACTTCAACAAAAAGTAATGATGTTCGCTCGGCAGTTCAATTAAATGCCAAAGTTTTGGCTGATAATACAGCAAATGGTTGGACAAACACAGGTTGGGTTGTTAAAAAAGGTCAAAGAATTAAAAACGCTTAGTTCTTCTGATAATCAACTTCTCCCTGATAAAGATATTGAGCATTTAAAAATTAAAATTGCAGAACAAATGGGTGCGCCAGTTGAAATTACTCAAGAAAACGGTAGTGGTGGCTGGTTAAAAATTAAATTTTACGATAATGATACGCTTTCAGGTCTTTTGGAGCGCATGGGCTTAGGATATGATTGAACAAATGTTTGTGAAAGGATCTCTTAAATGAAAAGGATGTTGTCGCTTGGTTTACTATGTACGCTGTTTTCTGCCCCTCTTTACGCCTCTTTCCAATCGGGTGCTGATGCTTTAATTAATCGTATTGACCCTACGATGAATATCGGTGTTGCTGTTGTGGATTTAACAACAGGGGCCACACTTTATCAACGAAATATTGATAAATCCTTTATCCCTGCTAGTAATATGAAACTGTTTTCTGATGCGGCAGCCTTAATGGTTTTAGGGCCTGACTATCGATTTAAAAATGAATTAAGTACCAACTCCTCGCAGTTAAAACAAGGTATTTTAAAAGGTGGCTTGTATCTCCACCTATCAGGCGATCCTTCTTTTAATCATGAAAGGCTCGCTAACCTGATTGCTGGTTTAAAAAGCTGGCATATTAACCGTATTGAAGGCAATGTTTATATTGATAGCAGTCATGCTCATGTTAACCCCTACCCGCCAGGTTGGATGGCTTCTGATTTGGTTTATAGTTATGGCGCACCAGCCGCTCCTTTGATGATTGATACCAATCGTCTTTTTGTTACTGTGAATCCTGCAGCAAGAGCGGGGGAGCCTGCTATTATTGAAACAGATGATGCATCAGGTAGTGTCATAGTTAATAACCAAGTTAAAACTAAAGATAGTGTTAAAAACTGTGGCGTTGATTTTTCGATGGATAAGGAAAATCATTTGACAGTAAGAGGTTGTGTTGGGGTTGGCCAATGGGCTGTGATGCAAAAAATGGCCATCCGTAATCCACTCGTTTATGCACAAGCCCTGATTAAACGTGAGTTAAATGCAGCGAATATTATGCTTGATGGTAATGTCATGCTTGGTAAAGCGCCAAAAGGTTCGTTGCTCATTGCCAGTGAATCATCAAAACCAATTGCCCAATTAATGGCAGATACTTTAAAACCTTCTGATAATTTATATGCCGATAGCCTATTTTTACATGCAGCAGACAAGCTAAATGGTTCTCCTGTTGATTGGGGAGAGGCGCAAATCGTTGTGAAGCGTTTTTTACAACAGCAAACAGGCATAAACTTAGCAAATGCTGTGCTGACTGATGGCTCAGGCCTATCGCGTAATGATCTTTTAACGCCAAGGCAAACAATCAATCTGCTGAAATTTTTATATGAGCGTTTTCCTCTTTCCTATGAATATATTGCAGCCCTTCCTGTATCAGGTCGTGATGGAACCTTGCAACGACGCTTCAAGCGCCCAGCTGAACAGGATATGGTAAGAGCAAAAACAGGCACGATGACGGGTGTTGTTAGTCTTTCAGGTTATTTGTATACCTCTAATGAACATACCCTAGCCTTTGTTATTTTTATTAATAATCGTAAAGGGACAAGTCCTTCAATTTCAGGGCGTTACCGTTGGTTGATCGATTCTTTATGCTCTTATTTTCTGCAACAAAAACCAGGTAATAATATTTTGGCCAAGGTTTTTGCACAGAATAAACGTATTAAGTTCCAAATGAATCCAACGCAGGCAGAGTTGCAGCGAGGAAGGCAGGCTCGTTGGAGACGCCTTGAAAATGCAGTGAAGCAAGCCTTTAAAGGTCAGGCAGTATCCGTGATTTATCGTTCAAACGAGTTGATATTGAAAGATGACCAAAAGGATGCTAATAAGGCTTTAGCCACTTTGCAGAATTTACGTAAAAAATACAGTTTTGCAGTCGCTCTTTCATCACAAAAAATGCCCAATGAAACAGGTGATAAACCCTTGGTGTTATGGACTGAGCGTCCAGGTTTAAGCAACCTTACCAATTCAGCAGAACGAATTTGGATAATTCGTGAGGCTGTGTCTTAGGTAGTGAGATTTTCTGGTTGCAGGCAATCGGGTTACGTTGATTTTAATAATTGTAGTTTGGGTTATTTATAGCTGAGCCTTGTCATCCTGTTCCCTGTTCTGAGCTTTGCGAAGAATCTTCTTGAATGCAAGGCTCAAACTTTCCCTCTAATCCTTCACTTCGCATTCAACAAGATCCTTCAAAAAGCGAACGCTTTTTTTAGGATGACGTCTTTTTTTAGTAAAATACAAAAATTTTTATGGAGGTTAAGAGTCAGGTGCTACATCTTACCCTCGACTTATCACCAAAACCCCTATAAAAATTAAAAAACCACCAATGATTACATTGCTATTTACATGATTAGTATTAAATAAAAACCAGCTAAAAAAGATAGTAAACAGAGGGTAAATTAACTCAATTATGCCTGCCATAGTCGCATTTTTAAAAAAAATAGAACTCACAATAAAATAATTTGCAAGTAAGATAACGATTACTTCTAGCATGGTTAGCCAGAAAATATGAGGATCTGTTGCTAAGGCATTAAAATCCCTTTTGGCAGTTGTAAAATAGGAAAGAGTCCCAAAAAATAAGGAGCCAAATGCCATTTCAATTGCAAGTAGGGTTGCAGGGGCAAGATGATGTAAAAGCTTTTCCGATAAAGAATAATTAAAACCCCATAAAATAGCTGCTAATAAGGCATAAGTTAACCACATAAAAGCCTCATGAATATTGTACGGATAATTTAAGAGTAGACTTTTTTACATTCGCAAGCGAGTGTTATTAGAGTTTTAAAGGGAAAAATGGAGGTGTTTTCTCAGATAAATTTATGTTTTCTTTTTCAAAAAAACGATATCCCTTACTGTTTAAAGAGTTTTCTTTTTTCTCTAAATCCCTTTCAACTAAGGGGGGATTCGATTTAACTAAACTCATTCCAGTTTTTGAATTGCTCTCTGGTTCATTGCTAACCATCGCTGTCGTTATAAAAAAAGAAATTGTAAGGGCTAAAATAGTGGGGGCAAGAATAAAGGTTGCTAAATTAATAACTAATACCATAGCTATTACGAAGCTAACTATGGCTAATGTAAGGGCTATTAAGTTCGATGCCCAAAAGATAAAAGGCAGTATCGAGTTAGATTCTTTTGTTATCTTTTCTTCTTCAATGCTTATTATAATATTTTCTTGTGATACCGTTGCAGGCGTTTCCAACATAGGATTTTGTTCTTCAGCTATTAGCTTTTCAGACTTTTCTTGAACAAGTTGATTTAAAAAAACAAAAGTGGGTTGACCTATTTTTTCTTTTATTTTAGAAAGAAGCTCAGCTGAAAGCTCAGCCAAAATGATTTTATCTTTGAGCATTGTAACAAAGCGCTCAAATTCTTTTTTAAACTCTAATTCTAAAATATTTTTATCACAGGCATTTTGCCATTGCTGATGAGTAAAAATATTAACCAATTTGAGCCATTCTTTTTCTTGCAAATATAAAGGAATTAGGCGACATAAGGCTTCGACATTGCCAACAAAATGGGGGTGTTCTAAATGATTTATTTGTTGACTTGGAGAAAGATGCTTTGCTTTTTCAAGTTTTGAATATTGTTCATCCAAAGAACCAGGGATAATTTTTGCTGTTTGATAACTCGATAATAATTTTATGTCTTCAGCAACCGGAGTTTCGAGTAATTTTTTTATTTGATCTTGTAATATTTTCGCGTAATGAAACCAAGAAAGGCCATTTTTATGAAGTTTAGCTTCTTCAATGATTCCTTTTAATTTTATTGCAGAAGATGTATTTGTTTTAAGTAGTCCCTGTATCTGTAGGCAAAAGGCAATTGGTGAATAAAGATAACCTATTTGAGCTCTGTTTTTTGCGCGTAAATTAGATGCATTAAAAGCACTTAGACCTATAATGGCGGTGGCTAGACCATTTATTTTAATAAAGGTTTTATAATCCATTTCTGTATCGATTACCTCTTCTCCCCACGAGATAATGCTTAATGCAACCTTTGTCTTTCCTTCTTCTGATTCAAAATAGCGGATGGATTTAATAATAATAAAATGACCATTTAATAATTGTTTTAATTTATTAGGATTGTCATTCTTGCTATGACCAAACATGAAATTAGTTGCCTGGCTCGTAGTACAAAAACCAACGGTATAGCCATCATTAATTAAAAGTTCTAATTGCTTTATATGCTCAGCTTTTTGTATTTTTAATAAATGGACTGGTTCAAAGCCAGCTTTAGTCATCCAGGTTTGAGCTTCCTTAGGCGTAGTGACACCAAAAAGGGATTTTTTTATAAAACCTGCATTAATAGAATAAGTTATTAGACCACTATTTTCAGAAGAACGGATTCCATTCAAAACAATATGATCGATATTCGGAATTTCATCACTATTTTCTCTTGCTTGCTTTGCAAAAATACTTTTTTCTTTAATTTTAATCGTTAAATTTTGTGCTGAATCAGAGCGAAGTCGGATATTGGCCTGACCTTCAAAGGCTAAGTTTGATGCAAGACTCGTATAAGTTAAGGGATCTGTTAAAATAATCGACTGTATAAATCCTACAACACCACAAACCTGTTCTTCTGCTTGCAAGACTCGTTTTGGTTCAAGCACACGAAGCATTAATTCAATGGCTAGTAGGTTTTGATTAAAATGAATAAATTTAAGTTTACGTGAGTCATTTAGAAAATTTTTTTTGTCCGTTGAATCTAAAATCGCTTTTAAATTTGGCGTTAGAAAATCCTTTAAAAGCGTATATTTTGAGAAGATCGTTTCTATTTCATTTTTTTTGCCTGAAATAACGGCGATAGACACTAATTGTTTAGCAATAAAATGAAGCTCTGTATTGTTTTCGGAATGGCACCAGGTTGCCGAGGTTGCTTGTAAATGCTTAGAGTAAAGCTCAATAATTTTTAAAAAGGCTCTATTTGCAAGATCTAAATCAGCAATAGATTCTTTTGATATACCAGTTAAATTAGCAAGCTTTTCTAACCAATTAACAAAAGTATTTTGGCCTTCGCTAGTTTTATAACTCGTTTTTTCTAAATCATTGATTAAATCTTCTAAAAGACACATATAAATAGATCATTGAATACATATAACTGACTAATATTTTACCATGAATGAGGCTGTTTGTGATTAATTATTTTACAGGGAAATCAAAAATTTTATGGGGGTAAGGCTCATTTCTTAAAGTAAAATGCCACCATTCTTTGCTATAAGGTCTAAATCCTTGTTTTATCATTAAATTTCTTAATAAAAGACGATTTCGTTTTTGTTCTTGAGATAAGTTTTTGCTAAAAATATGGGCTCTTTCATCAAAACAGTCAAAACTGGTGCCTGTATCAATAGAGTTATCTTGAAAATAATGCCCTGTTTTACCAAAACAAGGTAATTCTTTGTTTTCATGGCCCTTGTTAGATAGCGTTTTTAGTGAAACCAAACTTAAGTCAACTGTGCTACCGCGGCTGTGGCCTGAAAATTGGGCAATATAGCCTTTAGCAAAGAGATTTTGTTTATCTTCGCGAGGATAATAAATAGATTGCATTTGAGTATTGTTTGAATCTTTTGACCAGCGATAAAAGGCGCTGACTGCTTTTTGTGGCCGATAACAATCATAAACTTTGAGAATAAACCCTTTTTTATGTGCTTCTTCTGCGACTTTAGCGAGAGCCTTTGCGGCTTGAGTTGTCAAAATACAGCGATTAGCATAATAGCCTGGAATAGGATCCCCCACAAAATTGTTAGAGCCTAAATAACGTAAATCAACAATTGCCTTATTAGTGAATTCATCCAAATAGCTAAAATCTTTAGGTAAAGAAAAACAAGGATTAGCTAAAAAATATAAAATTGAAAGAAAATATATTTTTAACCTTGGCATTTAATATCTCCTTATTTTTAAACATTATTATGCTAATAAGTCGTAATTAGCAAACTTAACTATATTATTTTGGCTTCTACTTTAAAGGGCTTTTTTATTTCTAGAAATCCTCTTTATAGCGCTTTTTATAAAAAATTCATAAAATAATTTAAAAAAATTATCTTTTTTAAATCAGTAAATTAAGTAATAAATATTTTCATCTTGTTTGATTTTTATAAAACCCTGTCCTAAGTTTAAAGGGCTAAATGGAAATAAAATTAAATAAAACATGGAGATTTAAAATGCGTAATGATGACATGAGAAACCAAACTAAAACTTCTAAAGACATGCATAACTCAAGCTCTAAGGGTAGAGACATGGGTTCAAAAGGCATGGGCTCAAAAGAGAGCAAACCACAACAAGGCCATTTAGGCTCTCAAGGTAAGTTTGGTTCTAAAGAATTTAAAGAAGGTTCTTGGCAACAAGATAGCAAAGGTTCTAATCCAAGCAGTCCTCGCAGATAAAATAAAAATAAATATAGCCAGCTTAAGCTGGCTATATGCATTTAAGGGAATAAGAAAATGAAGCCAAGTCAAAATAATATTTCAATTAATATTGATGAAATCCGTAATGAAGCAAGAACCTCGATTAATGATGGTTCAGTTACAGCGGATTATCCTCTAAATTTACAAGAAGCTTATAAATTATTAAATGATGCTTTGGCTACGGAAATTCTCTGTGTTTTACGCTATCGTCATCATCAAATTATTGCTAAAGGCATTAATAGAATTGATGTGGCTGCTGAATTTGAAGAACATGCTTTAGAAGAAGAGCATCATATGCTTTTATTAGCTGAACGAATTAATCAATTAGGTGGTGAACCTGATTTTAATCCCGCAACAGTTATACAACGCTCAGCAACTGAATTTAAATCAGGTAATACTTTAGAAGAATTAATTAAAGAAAATTTAATTGCAGAACGTATTGCTATTATGGTCTATCGAAAACTAATTTTATGGTTTGGTGAACAAGATCCGACAACAAGACGAATGCTTGAACTTATCTTGGCAGAAGAAGAGGAACATGCTGACGATTTATCTGATTTACTTTTCTAGTTCGTTCCTATTGTTTTCTTTTTTCTAAAGAGTAAATTAATACAGATTAACTATTAATTTAACTTTAGAAGGAAGAAAGTGATGCCAAAGAAAGTAAAAGAAGAAACTAAAAAACCCCGCATTGCAGTAATAGGTGCTGGTATTAATGGTGTGATTGCTGCATCCTCTCTTCCTCATGATATTATCGATGTTGATGTCTTTGAAAAAAGAAAGAAAGTAGGTGGTAATGTTCGTACTCTAAAATTAAAAATTCCTGTTATTGATGCTGATGGTAACAAAACAATTAAAACGGTGTGCATTGATGTTGGTGCTGAATATATTGCGCCCAATTATCCTTTGGTTCTTAGGGGATTTGAAATTACTGGAAAAGAAGATGAGCTATCTCCCTTTGAACTTTCAATTCATCTTAGCAATTATGATGCAAATAAGGATATAGTGGCTCCTCCAGTTCTTGCAACGTCCAATGGTAAGGAGGCTGATGCAAAAGAGGCAAGTAGTAGTTGTTTCCCCCTTGCAACTTTATTTGGTGCATCTAAAAAACAGCCGCAATTACGTTTTAATATAAAAGAATTTTTTAAAGATTTATCTGCTTTTATCGACTTAGATGCATTTATTAAACGTGCCCAAGAAGCCCAATTTACTGGCAATGAAACGACGCCTACGCTTGAAGAGTTCGTTAATTCCTGGGCAAAAAACAATCAAAAGAAACTTCAATTTGCAAATGACTTTTTATATCCTCTCATTGCCGGAGGATGGGGTAAATCCTTAGATGATATCAAAAAATATAAAGCCCATTTTGCTCTCGCCTATTTGACTATTGGCAATAAATGGTATGAAGCGACTAAAGGGTTCCGTTCTTATATTGACGCATTTAAACAACGTTATGACGATAAGGTGAATTATCAATTTAATACAACGATTACAAGAATAGAGGCTGTTGAAATTGACGGTGTTAAAAAATATAAATTATTTACGCAAGCTGGGGTGGTTGTTGATGAAGAGGGTAAGGCTAAAATTTATGATCAAGTCATTGCAGCAACACCTTCTTTTGTAACTAAAGATTTATTTGCAGATATTGAGGATCCTGGTGTACAAAAACGAGTTGAAGCATATCAGCAGGTTAAATCTTTTCCTATGGATGTAGTTATTCACACTGATGACCGACCTATTTTTGATTCGTCTGAAGGCGCCATGGTACGTACAGTTTGTGAGAATGGAATATCTACTATGTCCATGAAAAAAGCGTGGAAATTTGACGATTCAGAGCAGTTTGTTTACAAAAGTTGGGTGCCTCCTGAGCTTCCGCATGATGATAAACGAAGACCTGACCCTAATAAGGTCATGAAAACCTTTTCTTATAGACATTATGATATGGGCATTGAGTATGAACAGGCCTATCAGGCAACGCAAGCCTTTCAAGGGCAGGGAGGTATCTATTCAGCTATGCCAGAGTCTGATTCGCAAAACTCCTCTATTGCTGCAGGTTTAGCCATAGCTGAGCAAATTTGTACTCTTTATGGCGTGCCCAAAACAGAACTTTTAGAACAATTTGATTTATCTAAGCCGTTTGTAAGTCCAGTAAAAGAGCTATTACCACCCCGTAAAGTTAGAACCTTGCACCCAGATACAGAAGTAATTGATGTAGAGCCTGAATCGAAAGCACCACGTCAATTTGCGCGTGTTGCAACTACAAGTTCAAGTGCACCCGGCATTGATTATATTAGTCATCCTAATATAAGATTAGCTGGTCTCGGTGGTGGTCAGCATAAAGAGCTACAGAAAAAACATAGAGAGGATTTGGATGATTTATTCACAGCTAAAGCACCTATGGCTGCACCATCAAATGCTAGGGAAGCAGAACTTGAAACATCAAGTCTAGGAATATAAATAAAAAGCCGCAATTTTGCGGCTTTTTTTAAATTTAACATCATAATTTATGATGTACCTCAACCACCTCATCCTTTCTACAACCCATCATTCCACAGTGTGCACCAATACAGCAAGAAATAGCACCGAGGAAGAAAAGACCAAAAAGACCTAAAGCTCCCCAAGCTAAACCGGTTGTTGTGGTTTGAACTGTGGTTTCAGTTGTTTCTGTTTTGACCGGCGTTTTATTTGTCGTTGTTTTAGTCGCTTCAACCTTAGCGGGTTCTGTGGAGGTTGCTGGTTTTATTTGCACTACAGAATAATCTGCATTGGCTACGGCATTAGAATAAGCAGTAACATAAGAGCCCATTTTAGCGCCAATAAAGGCGGTTAATAATAAAGCAACTGTCCAAGTGGCAAAACCATAGATAATACCTAAATGGCGCCCTGGGTAAGCGACACGTCCTAAATAACCGGCGGTATAACCTGCAGCTAACATTGAAGCAATTAAGCCGATGACAATCCCTAACATGCCGCCTAAAGCCAAAACAGTCGCCCCGGAGCTGTTGGTTGTAGCCGAACTTAGGCCAATTGCTAAGCTAAAGAGGTTTAATAAAAAAGTTAAACCGATGCCAACGATTGCACCAACAAAAATAGCAGACCAAGAAATAAGTCTATGTGAACCTGCACAACCAACATGACCTGCATCGCAGCATGGGCAATCCGTTGTTGTTATTGTTTCATGTTTCATGACAACACTCCCTGTAATAGTCGATTAGAAAATTCGTGAAACAAGCCAAATTAAAACTAAAATACTAAGTGGTACACCGAGTAACCAACCGATTAAATACTTAAACATGCTATTCTCCTTGTTAGCCAAAGATGGGTATTTAATTTATCCATCTTGTTTAGACTCCGCCTCGTGTAAGTAATAAAATAACTAAGATAATCAGTAAGACCCCAATCAAACCAGATGGGCCATAACCCCATTTAGAACTATAAGGCCATGTGGGTAAAACAGCTAAAAGAACAATAGCAAGTATAATTAAACCTAACATGCTCATAATCAATTCCTTTATCCTAATCGCATTACTATTAAGTATAGACATTAATTATATGATTGCGAAAGTTCCTTCTGGCAGGTTGTCTTTAATGTACTTGCTTTGTTTAATTGTTCAAAAAAGCTAGTCGAATATTTTAGGGTTTTTTTATTTAGTAATTCATAGATTTTATCTATTAAGGGGGATTCTATTGATGCATACTTTTTTATTATTTTTTGGGCATAGGAGCTAGCTTTTTCATTTTTCCTTGATTTTAAATAGCTTTTAATAATTTCTAAATGTATGGTTAAGGCATCTTCTTGGTATATCCCATTGAAAAAGGGTTTTTCATATAACGAAACCGCTATTTTTAGGATTTTGCGTCGCTCTTTTCTATTATTAATAGCCACGGAGTTAGCGTAATCAAGCCAATGATGCGCAATACTTTGTAAAATGAACAAGGCGTGCTCTTTCATTGCAGATAAAGAGTGAGGGAAATGAATAATAGCCTTTATTAATTGTTTTTGTACTTCTAAAAGCCTGTCTATATTTATAGATTCTTGGTCAGAAAGGCTTGCCAAGGCTTGGGTATAATGTATTCGCGAATTAATTTCTTGTTGTGTTAATGGGTAGAGGTTGGGTTTAAGCGAATATATTTTATGGGCAAAAAATAAACCATCTATAAATTCTTGGTGGCGTTGTTGATAATGGCTTAACAAGGCTGTCCTTTGTTCCTGCATTAGTTTATTAAGTTCAATTAAATAATTTTCCGTATCAAAAGTTCTTATCGTTTTTTGTCCAATGCCTAAATTATCTCCAACTAGGTCAACTTGCTTTAAACCATAGTTTAGACCGCTTGCCAAAATATAATTTGGTTCAATTTGCGCATCACCTACTGGAATAATAAGAGGTAGTCTTTCATCCCGTTTTAGTTCAGGACTAATTTCTTGTGGATTAACACTAAAATTGATAATCCTTGGTTTTTTTTCATATTTTTTGGAAGAAGGTAGGGTAGAAAAATGAATATCTGTCGAGTTTGTTAAATAATTTATAACGGTCTGCATCCATTCAAGATACTGTTCTTCTAGTAAGTTATCTGGGCATTCTAAATAAAGGCAGACTTTACCTTTAGGAAAGGGAAAGCCATAGCAGTTAGGTAATTTGAATTGATTCCAACCAAATTTGCGCAAATCTTCTGTCATACTGACATAGTTACTGGGTTTAACTGTAGGTGAATTAATTCGTTCTAAAAAATCATGCTCCATTTTTACATAGACTAGAAGATGATTTTTTACATCAATGTCTGATACAACATCATGAATTTCGAAAAGAGGGGCATCTATAAATGCATTTGCTTTATGGATTAGTTCACGTTTTGAGCCGGTACAATCAAAAACATATTCGCAGGGAATGGTTTCTTGGTTTTCTTCTTTATCAATAACCACAATTCCTTTTTGGTCTTTATCAAAATCAATAAATTGTTTGCGTTTAATGGTAATGCCTTTTAACTTTTCAACCTCTTTAAAAAGAATGCGCTCAAAACTTTTAATATGGAGTTGAAGATTATCCCAAAAACCTTCACAGTACTTTAGTCTTTCTTTTAATTGGAGAAAAAGACTGGCATGAATATGTCCAGGTCTTGTATAAACTCCTGCTCGTGGATCAATTAAAACAATATTTCGGATACCTTTGTTATGTAGTTCATAAGCAAGAGCTAAACCAATAGGGCCAGCGCCCACAATAACAACTTTTTTTGACATAATTTATACCTTTTAAAAAAGATACAAATCCATTTATAGATTAGATAAGGTTAGTTATTGTACGATAAATGTCTTAAGAAAATATTAAATGTACAGTGAGAGATCCCGCTGCAAGCTATCAAACCCTGAGAGATGGACAGAAAAGTTGATTATAAGTAGCTGAAAATGAAGGGGAATAAATTTTTGACGAGCATAAGATATTTGCTTAAATACGGTTACTACATCTGCACTTATTCGGATTATTACCAAAACAATTGCCTTCTATCGATATAATGCGCTATTCATCTACGTCTTTGCAAGACTTGGCTAAGCAATCCAGAACGGTGGTCGATTGTAAACCCGAACTAGATTGCTTCGCTAGCGCTCGCAAAGACGAGGAGGAAGGGCATGCTCTTTCTATTAATAATCAGCAGTTTCAATATACTTCTGCCTTGTTTTTGAATACCGCTTTGATAGCTCAGCTTGAGAGCTATCTCTATGTTTAATTTTGTGACCATCTCTCAGGAGCAAGCCGCGGAACATTGGGTGGAGAGATATTACTCGCGTTCACGCTTATGATTATTTTTCCATTCAATATCAATTGAACCAGGAGGTGGGCTCGCTAATTCTTGATCTAGAGCGACTCGATTATCAAATACGAAACATTCTCCCTGCCATTTAGACTTTTCTTTATCCATTTTTTCGATGTAATTAAGAATTCCACCGTTTAATTGATAAACTTCATTAAACCCAAGTTTCTTTAAATAGGCTGTTGATTTTTCGCAGCGAACGCCGCCAGTACAAAACATCGCAATTTTCTTATCTTTTTTATCTAAAAGATTTTGCTCTACATATTGAGGAAAATCTCTAAAGTTTTCTGTAAATGGGTTAATGGCATTTTCAAAGGTACCTAAAGCTACTTCATAATCATTGCGTGTATCCACAACAACGACGTTAGGATCAGCAATTAAAGCATTCCATTCTTCAGGTTCCACATGAACGCCAGTATCAGTCGCATCTAAGTCTTTAATACCTAAGGTGACAATCTCTTTTCTTAATTTAACCTTGGTTTTTTGAAAAGGATTAAAACTATCCCTACTTTTCTTGAAGATTAAATCTTTAAAAGGTTCCATATTGGTTAAATAGGCTACGAAAGTCTCCATATCTTTTTCTAAGCCGCAAAAAGTACCGTTAATACCTTCGTGAGCTAAAAGAATGGTGCCTTTAATATCATGGCTGAGCATGGTATCAAGGATAGGTTGGCGTAGATCCTCAAAATTATCGAGGCTGACAAATTTATAAACTGCTAGAATGACAAAGGGTTTCATGCTCTCTACCAAAAACAGAAAGCTTTTAGTATCAACTAAAAGCTTTGATTAAAACAAAGTGCGATGATAAAGATTTAGACTAAAAACTGCAATAGTTCTAATAATAGTCAATTGTGGTTGTAGTCACATCAATTGGATCAGTATCAATCACGGTGACAGGTGCATAATAAGTAGGAGTAACAACGACACTGGGTGTGGTTGTGACGACATTACGGAATCGGACTGCACTTGGATAATTGCAGCAACAACTTGTTAAAAAAAGAATTATTGGTGCGAGAGCCATCCATTTCATAGTTCTTCCTCTTGCTGTTTCATTATACAAATTGTAGTTTACAAGTTTATTATTTGCCAATTTTGTCTTAATTGCCTTTTTCTTCCGCAATCTTTTCTTCAATAAAATAAAAAATGGTTAAAAGCTGGGCTGCTGCATTAAAAAGTTCTTGAGGAATATCTTTATTCAATTCAATCGTTGCTAGCATTTGTGTCAGTTCGCGATCATCCTTTAAAAGAGAGTCGTCGATTTTTTTAGCCTGGCTTGCGATGCGTTGGCTAGAATGATATAGCGATAGGGATTCAGATTTATTTTTCATATTCTTATATCCAAAAGCCGAAAATTATTTTGATTACTACTAGGTTCATCTATACCGAGATTTAAATGAAAGCTTCTTAAAGTTAAATTTAGATTGGTTAATAAACCATCAATGATATCTTGACTATCTGCTATTAAATTTAAACTTTGTTGTTCTTTGAAATTGATTTGGATATCAACCGTTTTCTCAATCATTTTGATTCTAATTTGTATAGCGCCTAAATGAGTTAAATTGATAGCCAGTCCTATAGACCAACCGTTTTGAGTTGTTGGGCTGATGGATATGGGTATGACATCAAAACCAAAATTTGTTTTTACCGGTAAATCAAAACAATATTCATTATTATTTTCTTTGGTTAGGTGTAAGAGTTGTTCTGTTTTAATTCGGGCTAAAACTTCCTCTGTTTGATTTCTTAAAATATCTAAAAGTTCTGTGCTATTTAAATCAGCCAATATAGCAGCATCAAAGGATTTATCTAAAGGTTTTGGTATTTCACCACAGGGTAAATTAGCCTCAAAATAGTCATTAGACTGATGAAAGGCTCTTTTCTTTGCTCCTTCTTTAATGAGTGATTTTAATAGATTCGAGCAAAGTTTTTTAAAATCCTTATCCATCATTTTCTTTTTATTTTTTTTATCTAAAGCGATTTTTTCCCAAAAAAAGCCACTTTGTGCCAAGGCTTCAGCAAATTTAGCTGACAGTTCCGTGATGGATACAAAAGAGTTTAAAAGATTTTGAATCGCTCGGTGTACATTTTCTGGTATTTTTTCAGATTGTTGTAAAAAAGTTAAACTAGTAAACAAATGAGTGGCAGGCGCTTGCCTTGGTAATTCTTTAGCTAAAGCCATTTCGATATGACTTTGGTTTGGTAAAATATAAGGTTTTAAAATCACTTCATCTTTAGTAGAAGATACAACTTGCATAGCAAACTTATCACCTACATTTAATTTATGTGCTGTTTGGGCATTAATATTTTCACCATTAATATTAATGAGTACCTGGTTATTCGTTAATGCGGTCACAACCACGGTTTTTAATATTTGGCCCACATACAATTCTGTAGCAGGTTTAGCCAGTTTTATCTCTTGGACTGGTGTTAATCGCACGCTGCCTGCTTTATTCATTTCAACAGCCATAGACTATCCTTCCGGTTCAATTTGAATAAGTATATACTTCTCATCTTTGTTATCGGCAGAGTGATGAATTGCTTTAAAATTCACCAGGAAAGGATACCAGGATTTGAGCTGGGAAAGAGTATTACTTGGATTGTTTTTCTTTTTAATCAAATAGTTAAATCAAGCTAATTAATATGAGATTAACCTAAGTTCTTCTGGTCATTGCGCAATTTTAATAAGGTGTAGTGATGTTAGATAGAGCCAGTGTAGTTGATGAGCAGTTTCTTAAACGAGTACTGCGAGCGGATTTTCCAAAATCTAAAAGTACTATGAGTCCAACAACGGCAGAATTGGATAAAAAAACTGCCATAGACATCTTCGATTCACAAATTAAAACAAGGCTGCTTGATTTAATTGCACGACAATTAAAAGAAAAGGGTTTGTCTTTTTATACCATTGGCAGCAGTGGCCATGAAGGGAATGCAGTGATAGGCCAGGTATTCAGAACGACTGACATGGCTTTTTTGCATTATCGCAGTGGTGGATTTTATTTACAGCGTGCTAAACAGCTACAAGGGACAGATGGAGTTAAAGATATATTGTTGTCCTTGGTAGCTGCTGCCTGCGATCCTATTTCTGGGGGGCGGCATAAAGTTTTTGGCAGTGTTCCTCTGAATATTCCTCCCCAAACATCGACTATTGCTTCTCATTTGCCCAAAGCTTTGGGTACAGCATTGTCTATTACTCGGGCAAAAGAGTTAAATTTATCTGGCAAATTACCTGTAGACTCAGTTGTGCTGTGTTCTTTTGGTGATGCATCAAACAATCATGCATCTACCCAAGCCACACTAAATTCCTGTTCCTGGATAACTCAGCAAAATTATCCCTTACCTATAATATTTATTTGTGAAGATAATGGCATAGGTATATCAGTACCTACCCCGAAAACTTGGATAGAATCTTCCATTAGTGCACGTCCAGGACTGCATTATATTGAGTGTGATGGTTTAAATATTGCGGATATTTATGCTAAAGCTCAAGAGGCCGAATATTTAGCCCGCACTAAAAAGCAGCCTGTATTTTTGCACATACGTTGTGTTCGTTTATTGGGTCATGCGGGTTCTGATATTGAATCACAATATAATACTCAAACTGAAATAGAATGCAGGGAAGGGGACGATCCTTTATTGCATACGGCCCGTATTCTTTATGAAGAAGGCTGGATGAGTTTGCAAGGTATGGTGGATTTGTATCAGGATAATAAAGCTTTAATTGAAGCTAAAGCAGTTGAGGCTATTAGAGAGCCCAGAATGGGTAGTGCGGAAGAAATTATGGCTTCTTTGATACCCAACATAGTAGCAAAACCAGCGTTCCCTCTTCCTGATGAAGAAAAAAGAGCTCAGGTATTTGCTGGTGCATACAACCAATTAACGCAAAAAAGAAATTTATGTCAGCACATCAATTTTGCTCTGACCGATTTGATGATGCAATATCCCAATATGTTGGTTTTTGGTGAGGACGTTGGGAAGAAAGGCGGGGTATACAGGGTTACTGCTGATCTTCAGGCACGCTTTGGCCAGCGCAGGGTTTTTGATACCT
>JAIUOG010000046.1 GCA_020161725.1 Pseudomonadota bacterium | reverse complement strand
ACAATGCAAGCGCTTATCGAAGACGGTAATGATAAGATAAATTTTGAATCTCAATATATACCTCCTGCACCCGCTAATTTGATAAATGCGCATCCTGAAGAATATGTAAATCAACCAGAAAAAATTTATACCCTAATCAATGTATGTATCGACCAAATCCGGGCGCATGTTGAATTTTCTATGATACTTGATTTGCCAACGCTAGAGGCAAGGGAAGCAGAAAGAGAAATTTGTAGTGCTAATTTAAGCCAAGAAGCAAATGCTTCAATCGAGGCAATTCATATGGCTTGTACATTGCGAGCAGATCAGCATGCATTAAAGGCAATTTGCGAGTATTTAGAGTTATCTTTTATTGATATAAAAGTAATAACTGATATAGAGCTAGAGCCGAGATTAATTTCGCTTTTATCTGATAGGACTTATATTGCCCTTCTTAAGGCAAAAGAAATTGGCATAATCGATATCTATCGGCTTAGTGAGCAAGCTTTTTTAAATCTTTCTTCATCCTCTTTAATTAAAGATTTAATTAAAGAAAATTATTTAAGCATAAGTCAGGCTAAAAATTTAACGGAACCACAGCGTAGGCTATTAGCCAATCGGCAATATAATGCACTTTTTAGAAAAGGAGTATTTGGATTAAAAGAAACCCAGAAATACCTAGTTGAACGGGTACATTTATTAGCTCAGCCAGCTATTTATCGCTTAATCAATTTAGGTTATTTGCCTTTTCAAAAAGCAATATCGCTATCCTTTGCATTGCCAGAATTACTAAAAGTAAATTTTTATTATAAGTATTTTTTTGGTGACCCATCATCAACAGAACCCAAATCTCTAATTGATTGGTCACTTTTTCAAAAAATAGATATAGATGATTTAGAGCTTTTAACGGACCAAAGAATAATCGATTTATTTAAAAATAAAATTCTTAGTTTTGAGCAATTTTTTGAACTAATACCCACTAAAAGAAAAGAACTATTGCATGAAAATATCTATCCCTTTATCTCATCTCAAAAATTATCAATAAACGATTATGCCGACTATAAATTCTTTAGGGTCATTCTTTTAATTAAAGAAGGGAAATTATTTGCTAATAATTTTTATCGCGGATTATTTTTAGGAACAGAAGAGCAAAAAGTGGATTGGGCTAAATTAGCGAATTTAACCTCCAATGAAGTCAACCTGTTACTTCAACCTGAGATAATGATGCTTTTTGAAAAAAAGATTCTAAGTTTTGAGCAATTTAGTCAGTTAACTTCATTAAAAAAACAAGGGCTCACAAATAAAGAAAATTTTGTTGCACTCCTAGCTAATGAACTTTCGCTTGAAACTTATGCGGATACTTCAAATGGGTTTCCGATTGAACGCGCTTCTTCACCTAACCCCTTTACTTATTTTCAAGCTAGAAACTTAAGAGCAAGTGGAACTCCTCCACTTTCAAGGCGTAGTTTACAAAACAGTGCGTCATAAAATTTGATGCAAAAAACCTTAATTTTAGGTTTTTTGCATCTTTTATCCAAAAAAAGATAAAAATTTAAACTAAATTTGTTTTTATTTACTAAAAAAGAACAATTTTTTACTAAAATGCTTGAAAAAAGTTTCATTTTTCCTTAAGCTTCCCTTAATAAATGAATATCAATGAAACAAAGTTTGCATTATTTGTGATATTTGTTATTATGAACGCCATAAATTTAAGTTTTTGTATTTCTTTGTATTATTTAGTAGGTGGAGAAAATAATGAGTGCAGTTATGCAGCAAGTTGAACAACAGCAAAATGATGCTCTTGCCCAGCAAGTAGTAAATTCAGTTAAAAATTATTTAAATGTAGTTGGTAATAAAAACGCAAATTTGAATTTATATCAGCTTATCGTTGAAAAAATCGAAGCGCCTTTATTCCGTACAGTTATGGAATTAACGCGTTACAATCAATCTAAGGCCGCTCGAGTTTTAGGTGTTAGCAGAGGCACATTACGCACTAAATTAAAGCGTTATTTTGATGATGAATTCATTGGAACTCGCGGTTAATCTAAAATATATTACCACTTAAAAAGTGAAGACGCTCGTCTTCACTTAAACAATCTGTTATTATTAAAAGCAAAGTCGGTCAAGGCAATCGCTCTTAGCTCTGCTAGGGGAGGAAAGTCCGGGCTCCAAAGGGTAAGGTGCCAGGTAACGCCTGGGGGGCGAAAGCCTACGGAAAGTGCCACAGAAAATATACCGCCTTTTGCTTAGGCAAAGGGTAAGGGTGAAATGGTGCGGTAAGAGCGCACCGCGCGATTGGCAACAGTCGTGGCAGGGTAAACCCCACCCGGAGCAAGACCAAATAGGAATCCAGCTTGTTATGCAAGCACATGCGGCCCGTATGGGATTCGGGTAGGTCGCTTGAGGTGTGCGGTGACGCACATCCCAGATGAATGATTGTCCACGACAGAACCCGGCTTAATGACCGACTTTTCTTTATATACCCGTGATCGGGTTATTCCAAATCTTTTCATTCTCATTTAGTTGTCTCTTGATTCGAATCCTTGTTTTAGCTTAAAGTGTCCCCCATTATTTATTTGAGGTTATTTGGCTATGATGTTATGTATCGATGTGGGAAATTCACATATTTACGGCGGCGTTTTTGCTAAGGATGAAATACGTCTTCGTTTCCGTCATACTTCGATGGTCAGTACTTCAGATGAATTGGGCATTTTTTTAAAATCCGTATTACGTGAAAACCAATGTTCGCCCGAAGCGATTAATCAGATTGCTATCTCATCGGTAGTGCCTAAGTTAGATTATTCGCTGCGTTCAGCTTGCCTTAAATATTTTTCGGTAGAGCCTTTTTTATTACAAGCAGGCGTTAAAACGGGCCTTAATATCAAATATCGTAATCCTCTTGAGGTGGGCTCAGATAGAATTGCTAATACTCTAGCTGCCTCTCATGCTTTTCCAGAGCAAAATATTATTGTCATTGATTTTGGTACATGTACTACTATCAGTGTTATCAATAAAGATAAAGCCTATCTTGGTGGAACTATTTTGCCAGGTATTGGTATGTCAGTGGATGCTTTGGCAACTAAAACTGCAAAGCTATCTTCAGTTGAAATTGTAAAAACAGAACGTGTCGTTGGTCGTTCAACGATGGAAGGTATCCAATCGGGTATCTTTTATGGTTTTCTAGGTGCTTGCCGTGAGTTAAGTGAACGCATAAAACAAGAAACCTTTCCTAATGAGAAGGTTTTAGTTTTGGCTACTGGTGGTTTTTCATCGCTGTTTGAAGGGCAGGGGCTTTTCGATATGTTAATCCCCGATTTGGTTTTACAAGGTATACGGATTGCTGCTGAGTTAAATCAGTAGAAAACGGGCATAGCCTATTTTGCTAAATTTTTTTTTAATGTATGTTATAGATTCAAGCTGATTTATTCGGGTTAGCTATGGGGCCAAAGGATGGTGCAATAGAAAAGGATTTGTCTGCTAATCTTCTATTGCTTAAAAAAATTGTTTTTTGCCTTTATAGGGGCTGGTTCCGTTTTAATGGCCAGGCTCCTCTTCAAGCAAAAAGTCTCTTTGATTATTTATCAGATGGTCGATATTTAATTATCGATTTTAAATTAATTAACCTTGAATCGAGAGCGCATTTTTTAGAATGGTTGCTGAAAGATCATGTGGAAAGTGCTAGCCAATATTTATCTTCTAAAACTACTTCGACTAATCAAGATTTGGTCAGTGAAAAGAATTTAAGCTATTGGGGTTATATAACAAATTATTTGTACTACAAAGAAAGTTATTTAAATTGGCCCTTGCCTGAAATAGCTATTTTTTCCTATTTTTTAGCAAGCCTTGATATCAAGCAGGTTGAAGGGGCCTTATTAGTTAAATTAAATAAAACCCTACTTGATAAAGAGGGTAAAAGGATCCTCGATATCTCAAAGCAAGAAAAAGCAGATAAGCGTCTTTTCATGACAGATTCTTTAATCATGTTTTGCTTGCATATGTTTGATGGGGAAAATTTTAATTATGAGAAGTGGTTAAAAGCGCCTCATTTATTCTCCTTGCAAAGGGGAGAAGAAACTTATTCTTTAGCTATGCAAGAATATAGAAAAACCAAAGCCCTAGAAATAATACAACCAACCTCTTCAGCAGCATCCTCATCATACTCTTGGTTTGGTTTTTATAAAAAAACAACAACAACAACTGAGACCACGCCATTACCATTACCAACTCCAATACCAGTACCTAATAACGAGTTATTATTTGAAAGTCCAATTTTACAAATTTATCGTCATAAAGAACGAATCTTAGTAATGGAAAAAAGGCCTGAATTAGACAGTATTACTTTTTGTGGCGGCGGGGCAAAAATTTTTGGGCATATAGGGGCAATTAGAGCCAAGGATGAATTTGCAATTCCTATTTGTAACTTTTCAGGTAGTTCAGGTGGTGGGATTATTGCTCTCTTACAATATTTAGGCTATAGCGCAGATGAAATAGAGGCTTTTTTTAAGAATTTTAATAAAGATAAATTAATGTATAACGAATTCGATAGAAGTGGTATTTCATCGGGTGAAGCTTTAAAGGCTGCCCTAGATTTTATGATAATTAAAAAGCTCAATAAAATAATAAGGCAATACAAATTAGATGAAACAGAAAAAGGGCGTCAATTTTTGGCATCTCATGTTTTTAAAGAGGGCAAAATTTGTTTTTCCTCTCTTTTTAATTTAAAGAAACGTTTTCCTGATTGTGAACTTGGCGAAGCACTTTTTATTGTAGCAACGGATTTAGATACAGGCGAGGCAGCTGCTTTTTCAAGACAGCATAACGATGTCGAAATTAGTTTGGCTGTTACAGCCTCCGCTGCTTTTCCTTGGGTTTTTAAACCGATAGTTATTAATGGGACGCGTTATGTTGATGGAGGATTAACTTCTAATTTTCCTACTGAATTTTTTAGAGATAATAAAAAGACATTTTTGCAATCTGAATCCGGTAATTCATTAAGTTTATTGGCTTTGCAATTTGATAATGGTCAGGAAAGAAGGGCTGTAGATGAATTTAATTTTAATTATGACGAAGGGCAATTTGCTAATTTTCTTTATGGTACTATCTCAGGTGTTTATCCTGTTGCGCATTGGAAAAAAGATAGAAAAAAATTAGTTTCTCATAGTCATCAAACCGTTGTTATTCCAGTAGGGAATACGGTCTCGACCAATTTTGATTTGAGTAAAGAAGAAAGAGATAAGTTACAAGAACAGGGTTATGAATATACCAAAGCTTATTTTGATAGCCGCTATACCATTGTTGATGGTAAAGCGGTAAATGAAGAATATCTTTATAACCATTTCACCTCATTAAAAGAATTACTTTATTACTGTTGTTATCGAGGAGATTTGGACTGGTTTAGAAAAGTAGCTGAATTAGCTAAGGCAAAAAACGATTGTGATGAGCAAGAAATAAATGAACTTGAAATGCAATTTTTTAGTATAAATGTAGTTCATGAAGAAGAGCTGCCCATGCCAATGTTCGAAACAACAATAAGTGAGGCTGAACAATTAATTAAGCGATTCAATCTTTTTGAAGCTATTTATACAGTTTTTTATACCATACCCGATAAACTTATTGTAAACCCGAAAGAAATTAATTTTTTTAAACAGGCAAGACATAATTATTCTTTAGATGATCCTTTTAAATGCCTCGATAGCCTCAATAAAATAAGGGGTGAAACACATCTTGTTTTAGCCATTTTTATTAAACTTATAAGAAATTATAAAGAACAGCAAAACGTGCAAGATCTCTATTTTTTAAAATTAAAAACCTTAAGGGCGATGTTTTACTCAGAAGAATTATTAGGCAACAAAGACCTATATGCTGCCTGGGATTTAACCTATGAGCAAATTGAAGCGCTTTTAACAGACTTTGAAGATAATCAACAAGAGCTATTTCTAAATAGGGTCCTTGCGTTTAAAACAGGAACCGATATTCAAATGCTTCCTGAGGCAAGTTCGAGTAATCAATTAAGTTGATTGATTTTTTCACGTTATTATTTCCTTAAAATCAGATATCGGACAAGCTGTGGTACGCAGGGGTATGTTTGGATTATTCTACGCCGCCTCCTGTCCTTCTGAGCTTGGCGAAGAATCTCCTGAATGCGAAGTTCGATCTTTCCTAATCTTTCACTCACTTAAAACAAAAAAAATAACATTAAAAAAACGAATAGATCAAAAAAAGATCTTTTGTGTTTTTTTCTAATAAAAATTTGCTTAAAAATGCTTGACGATCACTCAAAACTGTTTCTATAGTGTAGAAAAGTGGGTTAGAATAACAAAAAAGTGGAGAATTGTGGGAAGATTAGGAACTGCTTTTTGATTTATTAACGAAATAAGTCAAAAGGCAGGGCCTAATCGGACTGCAATATAAAAAAGACGACTATGTTTCGCGGAATAAATGCAATCACAATTGATGGTAAGGGGCGCCTTGGTATGCCGGCTCGTTATCGTGATTTGCTCTCTGCTGAACAAAAAACTGCTTTAGTTGTCACAATTGATACAGAAGAAACCTGTTTATTGTTATATCCCGCAGCGGAATGGCAGGTAATTGAAAATAAATTACAAAGCTTGCCAAGCTTTAATGCTGCTGCAAGACGAATTCAACGCTTGTTAATTGGTCATGCAACGGATGTGGAATTAGATTCTAATGGCAGATTGCTATTACCGCCGGTACTAAGAGATTACGCAAAGCTTGATAAAAAAGTAGTGTTAATTGGTCAGGGCAATAAATTTGAAGTTTGGGATGACGTGTTGTGGCAACAAAGGCGAGAACAATGGCTATCTGATGAGGCATCCGGCGAGGGTGTTTTACCCGATGAGATGAAAAACTTTTCTTTGTAATAGGTAAAAAATGACAGCACATCAATCCGTTTTGTTGCAAGAGGCAATAGAAGGTCTTGCCATTAAGGCTGATGGTATTTATGTCGACGGAACCTTTGGGCGAGGTGGGCATAGCCGAGCGATTTTAAATCAGTTATCTGATAAAGGTCGCCTTATCGCAATTGATAAAGATTTAGACGCAATTTCACACGCAAATAAAGAGTTTAGTCAGGATAAACGTTTTCAAATTTATCAGGGGTCTTTTGCAAATATTGATGAATTTCTGCGTGACGCAGGAGTTTATGGAAAGATTGATGGTCTATTGCTAGATCTAGGTGTTTCTTCTCCGCAATTAGATGAGGCAGAAAGAGGCTTTAGTTTTATGCAACAAGGGCCTTTAGATATGCGTATGGATGTTAGTCAAAAATTAAGTGCAGAAAGTTTTATAAATGAGGCAGAAGTAGAAGAAATGGCAGTTATTTTTAAAGAGTACGGTGAAGAGCGTTTTGCTTTTCGTATCGCGAAGGCAATAGCAAAAGCAAGAGAAGAATCACCCATTACTACAACACATGTGTTGGCTGAAATTGTAAAAGAAGCAAACCCTAAATGGGAAAAGCATAAACATCCAGCAACAAGAGTATTTCAAGCGATAAGAATTTATGTGAATCAAGAGTTAGAGGATTTAAAAAATTGTCTTGCAAAAGTAATTGATGTTTTAGCGCCAGAGGGCAGACTTGCTGTGATTAGCTTTCATTCTTTAGAAGATAGGATTGTAAAGCAATTTATGCGAGCGAAAGAGGAAGGTATTAAGCCGCCAATTGGTTTACCTATCCCTCACACTGATATCAAAACCAATTTTAAACGGGTTGGCAAGGCAATAAAAGCCAATGCAGACGAAGTAAAACATAATGTCAGGGCGCGCTCTGCTGTCCTGAGAGTAGGGGAGAAAATAGCATGAATGCTGCTGCTAAAGCTATTAATCAAAGCAACCTTTTCAATGGACAAATATTCGATATGCGTCTTTCTAAATCGCTTTGCTTTCTCATAGGCCTGCTGTTATTGGTACTAACAAGTGCATTGGCAATTGTTTACACAACCAATGAATATCGGATAAACTTCAGCCAATTACAACGACTTGAGCTAGAGTCTAATCAACATCAATTGCAATGGGGCCAACTCTTATTGGAGCAGGCAAGCCTTGCAACGCCTGCACGTGTTGAGCGTTTGGCGGCTGAAAAATTACAGATGAAATTACCTCTAGACAAAGATACTTTGGTGTTACGATTTCAATGAAAAATAAGGGTCATCAGGCTCGTTTAATAACGATATCTTTCTTCTTTGTTCTTATTTTATCTGCTCTTTTATGGCGTATGGTGGACTTAACGGTCCTCCATCGTCAATTTTTACAAGGCCAAGGTAATGCAAGGAGCCTCCGTGTAGTTGATATACCTGCTCACCGAGGTATGATTGTTGATAGACAAGGCTCGCCGCTTGCTGTGAGTACGCCAGTACAGTCAATTTGGATTAATCCTAAAACCTTTGTTGCCGATAAAAAAGAGATTAATAAGCTCTGTGATATTCTTGCTATTTCATGTAAAAAATTAAATGCGCAATTAAATCGAATTAATAAAAAAGAATTCATCTATCTTCGTCGTCAGCTTACTCCTGCACAGGCGCAGGAGGTTGAGCGCTTAAATATAAAAGGCATTAACTTCCAGCAAGAGTTTAAGCGTTACTATCCTGAAGCAAGTAGCACAGGTCAATTACTTGGTTTTACCAATATCGATGATTTTGGTATTGAGGGTTTAGAATTAGCCTATCAAGATTGGTTAATGGGTGTTAATGGCAAACGTAAAGTGGTTAAGGATAGAATCGGCCAAATTATAGAAGAGCTTGGCGTTGAAAGAGAGCCAAGGCCTGGGCATGATTTGGTGTTAAGTATTGATAAACGAATTCAATATTTAGCCTACCATGAACTTGAAAATACCATGGAAAAATTCCAAGCTAAGTCAGGTTCCGTGGTTGTCTTGGATACGCAAACAGGTGAAATTTTAGCTGCAGCAAATGCACCTTCATTTAACCCCAATGCAAGAAATCAATATACACGCGATAGCTATCGTAATAAGGCCTTTACAGATACTTTTGAACCTGGGTCAGTGATAAAACCTTTTGCAATTGCAAGTGCCTTAGGTTCAGGTCTTTTTAGACCTGAAACAATTATTGACACAAGACCAAGCTGGATGGTGTTGCATGGTCATACTATTCGTGATGTACATAACTATGGCATTTTAGATGTCACCGGTGTTTTGCAGCACTCCTCAAATGTAGGTGTTACCAAAATGGTTTTAATGAGCCCGCCAGAACAATATATTGGCTTATTACAACGTAGTGGTTTTGCTCAAATTACAGATAGTGGTTATCCTGGTGAATCGCCTGGTGGTATTGTCAATGCTAAGGATGCTAATCCCTTTGTCTTAGCGACTTTAAGCTTTGGTTATGGTCTTTCAACAACAGCAGTTCAATTGGCACGATCTTATTTAATTTTTGCAAACCAAGGCAAACTTATTCCTGTTACACTTTTACATAACCAAAACCGTCCTGTGGGGCAGCCTGTACTTGATGCAAAAACTGCTGCCGAAGTACTTGCTATGATGGAAGCTGTATTAGGTAATGAAGGGACTGGTAGAAATGCTAGGGTACCTGGTTATCGCGTTGCTGGAAAAACAGGAACTGCGCGTATTGCAGGAAAAAATGGTTATCAAGAAAATAAACATATTGGAAGTTTTGTAGGTATAGCTCCAGCCTCTAATCCAAGGTTAGTTGTCGTAGTTGTAATCCATGAGCCGACTAAAATTAGTTATTATGGCGCCCAGGTAGCAGCCCCTTTATTTGCAAAAGTCATGTCTGGCGCATTAAGAATACTTGATGTACCCCCCGATGATCCTGTAAAAGTATCTTAATAGATAATTTTTGAGGCGGCTATGAAACTTGCAACCTTATTAAGCCCTTGGCTAAATAATGTTCCTGATTGTAATATTACAGGTATTCATAATGACAGTAGAAAGATTAAACCCGGTTTCTTATTCTTAGCCTATAAAGGTAATCAAACCGATGGTCGTCTTTTTATTGAAAAGGCAATTGAAAATGGGGCTGTAGCTATTGTCTATGACCCTAGCAATTTACCAAAAGAATTTCAGCTAGCACAAATACCCTTAATCGCTTTGCCCAAAGTGGCTTCCATCTTAGGGGATATTGCCAATCGTTTTTATAAAGAGCCAAGAGCCCATTTGAATTTTATTGCTGTAACTGGTACCAATGGCAAAACAACGATAGCCTATCAACTAGCCCAAGCTCATCAGTTATTAGGAAAAAAATCAGCTTATGTCGGTACAATTGGCCAAGGGCTTGTCAATGAATTAAAACCTCTAGCAAATACCACTCCTGATGCTTTAGAGCTTCATGCGCTCTTTGATTCATATGCCTCGCAGAAAATAAAAGATATTTGTATGGAAGTGTCTTCACATGCCTTATGCCAGGATAGGGTGCAGGGTATTGAATTTGAACAAGCAATTTTTACCAATTTAACCCATGAGCATTTAGATTATCATGAGACAATGGAAGCCTATGCAGCTGCGAAGGCAAGCTTATTTGCTAAGCCAAATCTTCAATATGCCATTATCAATTATGATGATAGCTATAGTGATTATATGAAGGCTGCCGTTAAAGGTTCTTGTAAAGTCTTAACCTATGGTTTGAAAAAGGGCGCTGATATCCAAGCGGTCAGCACTGAAATTAGCCTTTTAGGTACTAAAATTTACCTAAATTCGCCTTGGGGGCAATTTGAGTTATTTATTAAAGCGTTAGGCCATTTTAATGTTTATAATGCTTTAGCTATTTTTACTAGTTTAGCTGCATCAGAGTTTTCGTTACCCAAAATAGTTGAAATGATGCGAGAGCTAAAACCTGCACCAGGTAGAATGGAAGTGGTTCGCAAAGAACCTTATGCTATTGTTGACTATGCTCATTCGCCTGATGCCCTGGAAAATGTTTTGTCCACTCTTAATCAGTTAAAAAAGCAACGTATGATAGTCGTTTTTGGCTGTGGTGGTGATAGAGATAAAACCAAAAGACCGATGATGGGTAAGATTGCTAATGATTATGCAGATATTGCTATTTTAACCAATGATAATCCTCGTTCAGAAGATCCCTTGTCAATTATAGAGTCAATTTCACAGGGGTTAAGCAAAGAACCCTCGCTCATATATAAAATTGCAGATAGAGAAGAGGCAATTCATAAAGCGCTATCCATGGCTGATAAAAACGATATCGTCGTTGTTGCTGGTAAAGGGCATGAGGATTATCAAATAATTGGTGGTGAAAAACATCATTTTTCGGATAGAGAAGTTATTTTAAATTGGAAATAGGGAACAATGGTGAAAAATAAATTAGCTTTTTTGCAATTATTTTTGAGCTTCGTTTATTGATGCTCATAGGTGTATAAATGATCAATAGGACTGTATTTTAAAAATATATTAGTTTATAATTGTGCTAATTTTAAACATTTCCGGTAATTATGGGATTAAGTACGCTAGATAGTGAAAATGGCAGTTATGCCTTTGAGGCTAATGCACTTGTAGTATGTGCTGGTACGGTAACCTTTCAAAATGTAAGTGGGATGGGTAGCGGTTTTTCACTTTTTAAAAGCCTTTTTGATTATAAATCTTCACCTGCTTGGGTAAATAAACTTCAGAAATATATAGATAAAGATTATCAGAAAGAGTCCAAGCTCGACTATCCTTATGTGACTCTGGTTGAAAATGATAGTACAGCCCTTAGCGGTGGAGTTGCAACTGTTCCAGTATATCAAAAGCTCAAAGAAAAAATACAAAAGGAAGATTATATAATTGCTATTCAAAGGGCGATTGAAGAAGCTATTCGGCTTAAGAAAATACTTTATATTCAACCCCTAGGAATTGGTGTTTATGGTTGGCCAGCAGAAACAGCTGCTCAATTAACTTTTGACACTTATCAAAAGGCAATTCAAAATTGTTCTGAAGAAGAAATCCCCGAAGTTCAATTTCTTATCTATAACCAAGCAGGAGCTGATTTAGCTTTTAAAATAAAATTACATGAGCTTATTTCCAAGGAATTTTTGGAAGATGTAGCTAAGATTGAATGTGAAGAAAGTATAACTAGCGATTCTTTTATTTTAAAAGAGACTCATTCAAAAGAAGATAAGGACTCTCAATTAAATATAAATATAGGGAAATTAAATGATGCTCTAGATAGTAATAATCAAGATGAAATTATGACCGCATTTGAAAATCTTGCAAAAACGGCCTGTAAAAAAAGAAATTGGTTTAGCACTTTATTTTTTTCTGATTATTCTACCTCAACTCATTCCGCTATTATTTTAAGTGAGAAATTCGCTGAGAATAACCGTCTTATACAAGCGCTTAATATTGATAACAATAAATCTCCGCAAGAAAGATTAAAGGACATACGTCAAAAAATGCTAGAGGCTTGTGAAGATAAAAGTTTAACTCCACCAAGCCTTGGTGCAGCGAAGCGCTGAGGAATCCTGGCATTTAATTACTCAAAAGAGTAATATTGAACCTTTTGATTCAATTTATTGTCATTCCCGCGTAGGCGGGAATCTATTTCTTAAAGTGGCACCTCACTTTGTTTGATAAATGGATTCCCGCCTACGCGGGAATGACATAAATTTGAATCACAGTGAGTTTAAATGGCACTACAAGTTGGGTAAAAATATGTCAGGATCACTCAGAGCGAAGCGTAACCAAGGATCGAGTGATTATAGTGAAAGTTAAACCTTGATTTCGCCTTCGGCTGCATCAAGGCTACTATTAAATTTATTGTCATTGCGAACATCGTGAAGCAATCTAGTTCGGATTCACAATTGACTACCGTTCTGGATTGCTTCGCTTAGGCTCGCAAAGACGAATTATCGTCATTGCGAACATCGTGAAGCAATCTAGTTCGGATTCACAATTGATTACCGTTCTGGATTGCTTAGCTTAGGCTCGCAAAGACAAAGTTGTTTTGTTATGGCTGCATTAAATATTATAACTTCTGCTCTACAAGCTTATTTTTAAGTCTTACATAACGGGGTAGACCATTCTCATAAGGTGGATAAGCCTCGCCTTCAATAAGAGGTGCTAAATAGCGACGACAAGCTTCAGTTATGCCCATACCATCTTCGCTAATATACTCATTAGGCATCTCTTTTTCTTGGTTTGCTACATCAGCAAGAGCTACTTTATCAATCGACCAACGATAGGGGGTATCTTGCTCTCTTTTGATAATAGGCATAACTGCATTATGACCTTCTACAGCGAGCTCAACAGCTGCTTTTCCTAAGGCATAGGCTTGTTCTAAATCAACCTTTGATGCGATATGACGGGCTGCACGTTGAAGATAATCTGCTACTGCCCAATGGTATTTATAGCCTAATTCGGACTTAACTAAGCTTGCCAAAACAGGCGCTACACCACCTAATTGTGCATGACCAAAAGCATCTCTTAAACCAGCATCACTTAAGAATTTACCTTCAGGATTTTTAATACCTTCAGAGACAACGATCACGCAATAACCATTATTTTCAACCGATTCTTTTACTTTATTTAAAAAGGCTTCTTGGTTAAAGGTCACTTCTGGGAATAAAATAATGTGAGGAGGCTCATTTTTGTTTTGAGCAGCTAAGCCTGCTGCTGCAGCAATCCAGCCCGCATGGCGGCCCATGACTTCAAGAATAAATACTTTAGTAGAAGATGCTGCCATAGAAGCGATGTCAAAGCCTGCTTCCATTGTTGAAATTGCAACATATTTGGCAACGGATCCAAAACCAGGACAATTATCAGTAAAGGGTAAGTCATTATCAATTGTTTTGGGAATACCAATACAGCGAATCGGGTAACCCATTTCAGTAGAGATTTTAGATACTTTATGTGCTGTATCTTGTGAATCTCCGCCGCCATTATAAAAGAAATAGCCAATATTATGCGCTTTGAAAACTTCAATTAAACGCTCATATTCGGGCCCTTCATTTTTTAATTTAAAACGGCAGGAGCCAAAGGCACCAGATGGGGTGTTCATAAGAGCTGCAATATCTTCGTCGGTTTCTAAAGAAGTATCAATTAAAAGCTCATTTAAAGCGCCAATAATGCCATTTTGTGCCGCAAAAACTTTACCTATTTTATCGGGATATTGTTTAGCTGTCTGAATGACACCACAGGCAGAGGCGTTGATAACGGCTGTTACACCGCCTGATTGAGCATAAATTGCATTTTTTACTGTCATAACTACTCCAGATTACAGTTTTTCTATTGGGAATTAAATTGGTAAAGGTTATCGAATTCATCAATGACTTCATCAATATTTTGAATTAATTCAGCAAAGATTGTTTTTAATTCATCCACATTTGTTGCATGTTTAGCTAGTTTTTCTAAACGTACAACCTGTGTTTGCAAATGGGGTACACCACAGAAACAGCAGGCACCATGTAATTTATGTGCTGCTGATTCTAAACCTTTGATATTTTTATCATGTAAAAGATCAATGAATTCTTGACGGTTTTTATGTAATTCCTCAACAAAGCGCGTTAAAAACTCTTCAGCAAGCGCCTGATTGCCTGATACTTTTTGTACACACAATTGCCAATCAATGGCAGAGGTTTTTGCTCTTTTGGCAAGGGTTAAAAGATGACTTAAAAGCTCTTTTTCATCAATCGGTTTTTGCAAACAAAATTCAACGCCTGCTTTTTGTAAACGCTCTTTATTAATGTCAGTACTATTAGCTGATATAACAACAATAGGCGTATTTTTATTTAAAATAGATTGTTTACGTATTAACTTTGCGGCTTCTAAACCATCCAGTTTTGGCATTTGTAAATCAAGTAAAATAATTTTATAACGTTTAGATTGGCAGGCATTGACGGCTTCTTCACCATCATCCACTGCTTCGATGTTAGCATGATCACCAAGCAAGGAATTAAGCAACATGCGATTAACTGGATTATCTTCAGCAATTAAAATATCAGGTTTTAAAATACGTAATTGAGTTCTTAAATTAGTAAGCTCTTGATCATTTACTTTGTTCTCAGAATGATCACTTAAAAGGGATTCAATAATTTCATGGGTTTTTTGAATACTTACGGGTTTAAATAAAAAGGCTTTTGCTCCTAAGGCTTCAGGTTCATGAATAAGCCATTTAGAAACTAAAACCGTAGGGATAGCCTGTTTTCTTAAAACACGTGCAACCTGCTGTTCGCAACCTTCATTGACATTAACAAAGGCTAAATCAGCGTCAGAATGTGTTTTTAAGGTTTTTGATAATTGGCCAAAGGCTGTAACTTTAATACATTCAATCCCCCAAAAACCAAGTCCATTACACATGGCCTCTAAATAAAGGGGGTTATCGTCATAGCAGATTGCTTTTAAATGCCCGAAACGTTGGGATTGATTTTTTTCAACCTCATAGGCTTCTAGCTTTTCTAATTTAACGCGAACGGTAAAGGTAGAGCCTTTATTGACTTCCGATTGAATCGTTATTTTACCATTCATCGCTTCAACTAATTTTTTGCAGATAACCAATCCCAAACCTGAGCCGCCAAAGCGTCTAGTAATGGTTGTATCAGCCTGATTAAAGGCATTGAAAAGCTTTGATTGGTCCTCGTCGGAAATACCAATCCCTGTATCAGTAACGGCAATTGAAAAGGTGTAATCTTTATCAGTTTCTTGTTCGATACCAGTTCTTATCGAAACATAACCGTGATCTGTAAATTTAACTGCATTACTAATTAGGTTTGTAATGATTTGTTTTAAGCGTAATGAATCACCTAATACGGTTTTAGGTACATTTAGATCAGTTGAAGGAATAAGGTCAATGCGTTTTTTGTTGGCATTGGGAGTTAAGAGGGCAAGAACGTCATCGATACAAGCTCTAATATCAAGAGGAATGCAATCTAGATGTAATTTACCTGCATCAATTTTGGAGTAATCAAGGATATCATTAATGATGTTTAACAAGTCCTGAGCTGACGATTTAATCGTTTTGACGTAATCGGTTTGTAAACTATCTAATTTTGATTCAAGTAATACATTGGTAAAACCAATAACACCATTCATGGGGGTTCGAATTTCATGGCTCATATTGGCGATAAATTCAGATTTTTGCCTCGATTTTTCTTCGGATTTTTTCTTTTCTAAGGACAGTTCAATATTCTTTTCTTCGAGTAATTCTAAGCTTTGCTGAATATCTGCCGTAGCAACTTCAATATGATGATTTAATTCGTGTACTGTATTTAAATATTGTTTTTGTAAATGCGCACACCCTTGTTCTATAAGACCAAACTCATCTTGGTTATTAGATACATTAATATGCGTTTCAAACTCATTTGCAAGAATTTGTTGCATGCTTCGCCTAAGTTTGGATATAGGCAAGTAAATGCGTTTAGAAAGGAAAAAGTGGATGGTTAAACTCATTAATAAACCCAGAAGGGTAATAAAAATGGTAACGATGTACATTTGATAGCGTTTGATTAACAAGGATTGCGTATCAATATCAATGGAGAGCCAGCCTAAAATATCATCTGCTTGCTCAATAAAAGGATTTTTAGTAAAAGGACTGTTGGAATAAAGATTAAATTTAGAAATAGTAATAGGGGCTATGAAATTAATCGTATTGGGATCAATTTCTTTTGATTCAATATAATCACCAGTAAATTGGGGCGGATTAAAGGGTTTATGAATCGAATGTTTACCACCACGATAGGCTAATAATTGACCTTGTGCATTATAAAAGGCAAGGGCCTTAATTTCATGATTGACCATAGAGGCGTTAATCAGGCTTTGCAGTGTTTTATCATCATTGTGCATTAAGGCAAATTGAGCAGCTGGAAGTAATTGGCGGATATAAGCTTCGCCTAAGCGTGATAAATGTTGATTTAAATCTTTATTAAATTGACCGTTATAAAAAACTGCGAATAATAGGGCGACTAGAAATACAGGGATAAGCGTTGTAACACGAAGCTGGTATTTAATGCCAAGGCTTTTCATGGACTACCCTAAATTTAATAAAAATTGACAACGAGTATACCCAAGAAAACTATTAATTTGGAGTGATAGATTTTAAATTCTCTTTTCTATCTTATAATAGCGCTTTTACTTATCGT
>JAIUOG010000045.1 GCA_020161725.1 Pseudomonadota bacterium | reverse complement strand
GAAACAGGGTTTACCTGCCCCCACGATTAAGGCTCTTTTAGCTTCTATCCAGGCTGCTTATATTGGGATATTCAAGGTTCAAATAGTATTTTTTCTGTATTTATTTTTCTCAAATTAGGTTTTTTATGTTAAAATAGATTATTTATAAGTTGATTTCTTATTATGCCAAATCCCTATTTTCAAACTTCCATGCCTTCTCGCTCACAAAAAAGGAAGGATAAAAAGGTGGAGGTCAATTTACAAGACCAGATTGATATGTTGGTCAGTTTAGGTCTTGCATCCGATAATTTTCAACGCAGACCAAAAAATTTTGGAGAGATGGTTATTTTCTCTCTTTTCTGTTTGTCAATGTTCCCACGCGTGGCTGCCCAAAAAGAGCATGAAAAGCCTCTACAGCTTGATAACCATAAAAAAGATACTGGAGGAACCCTCATTGTTTCCTCCTCTACAGCAGCTATTAGAGGTAGCACACCTCCCATCCCTAGCCAGCAACGACAGCAGGAGCTTCTTGTTTCGCGTCGTACCAAAGCGCCAATACCAACCAAAGGTGAAAAGCTTAAAATGGCTGTGAAGAAAAAGTTTGACGAGATTCCCGGCAAAATGGATTCGACTTTTCCTCTAGTTACGGAAAGTAGTTCTAAAGCCTTGGTAGAAAAAAGTCGTCAATCTATTGAAAATCCTAAAGTTTATGCACATTCTTTAAGTCTTTTAAAGCAGCCTGATTTGCCAGTAAACATACAAGAAGAACATTGTGCTTTAGTACTGATAGGTTATGAGGTGTATGGGAATCATTGGGATCCTACTATTCGATTTTGTACTTCCACTCTTAAAAAGACCTATGAATTAGCACAAGAAAACATGAATGTGGACGTTAATTTGGCCGATCATGATGTTTTTTCCCCCACTTTTAATTTGTTGGTGCCTTACTATGAAGCAAGAGACGACTATAATCCAACGCAATTTTTGGGGCAAATAATCGCCTATTTTAGAACTCATTTTGCTCCGAAAGGTAGTGATGAGGTGATTGCAAGTTATGAAATAGTTAACCACTATATTAGAATGGTTCAGGCCTGGTTTAGGTTAGAGAAATCGGCCACCTTTAGTGATGCAAAACCAGTACTTTATTTATGGTCCACTTTATTGCATATAGAATACTCATTAAGTAAAGGCGAGCAATTAAAAGTGCTAAGATTTTACATGCCTTCTTTAGTTGATTTACAACAAAAATTTTCTGTTTATGCCATACCCCCTTCTTTAGATATTTCTCCAAACGCGAATAAACCTCATTTCGCTTTATTTAAAGAGGCCTTTAGTTGGGCACCTGTTTTAGAAATTTTGAATGTTGATACGGCTTTATGCCAAGAGATATGTACAGTCATCTCGAGAGGAGCGTATCTTTTTAATTATTTTGAGCAAATAGAAAAATCTAATCTAGAACCTTATTTTAGCCCAAATGACAGGTTCCCGTACCGTACGTCTAAAATGGTAGTTAAAAGCTGTGCAGAAGTATTTGGAAATTATTATCAAGAAACGAGGGTAGGCACGCAAAAAAGCGATAAAGATAGTCACTTGGCACTCTTTTTACATCTTGCTAATCTTATGTATGGTGACATTAGCCTAACTCAAAAGGAGTTTGATGGCAGCTTATTGAAATATCCATTTATTGCTTTAGAAGAATGGCTTGATTTTGAGTTAACTGCACCAGCTAAAAATGTTAAATTACAAATCCAGGTTGTGAATTATATCGAAAAATTCCTTATCTTTTACGATAAAAATTTTTCTCGTTATCCTGTAGCAAACCGTAAAGATATAGCTATTAAATTTGCTAAGCTTAAATTGCTATATGGGCTTAGCGAAAGTAGCTCAATGACTACCACTGCACTACTTATTACCTCCGTATCAATATTAACGACTCTTGGGTTTTTATGGAAAAGAAAGCAAAATCAAGAGGCAGAGTTTAAGTCGGCAATTGAAAAGGTTCTAGAGCAGCCAAAGCGTTCCAAAATGACTAGAGTAGAAAAATCACCAGAGCCAGCAGGGCACCCTGTCTTGCGTCCACGGATGAAATCGCTTTTAGATGTGATTATGAATAATATTAATAAAATTAACGATAGTATTAATCTTATTAAGGATAATCGAGCATTTGAGAGAAAAATCAACTATCTCTCCAAACAGAAAGAACTACTCCTATCTCTACAAAATAGATTAAATAAGATAGAGGATGATAATTTAACAGAAATAATTTTGGGGGAAGGGCGAGAGGAATTTAATCAGCAAAAAGTGGAAGATGCCTATTTTAAAGCAATTGAAAAAGAAAGGCTGAGAGCAAATAATCATAAACAGGCTCTAGCTGAAAAGACAACGTCCTCGGCAACCCCAGGCCTTTCGTCGCCGCAGCAGGGAATATCTGAAGAGACTTTGGAACGTAATACTCTTATCTGGCATCAGCGGCAACAAGCTGCTCAGCAACGAGCATTAAGCCGCTTAGGATTATTTAGTCCTCCAGTTCAAAATGAAATGGGAGTAACGATGCAAACATCTCCTGTCGCAAGTTCAAGCAATGATTCTGATGCTCCAATTTCCTTACAAAATACACGAGCAATAATCAAAGAACGTACTATAGCATTTCAGCCAGAAGATGAGCGCTACTTGAAAGCTGCCACGGATTCATTAGAAAGATTATATAGCCTAAGAACCATAGTACTAACTCAGGAAAAATTAGAAAATAAAGAGCGTTATGGCATTTTATATAATCTAATGCGTTTCCATCATGTAATTGGCATTTTACACCGAAGGCATAATTTTTCTTGGCCTTTTGAAGAAAGAGAAGCCTTATCAATAAGAAATACAATCCGTCATGGACATTTTTTAAATTATGATGAAGGATTAAGTTCGTATATCCTTGCTTTGCACAACTCCTTTTATAATGATTTATTGAAAACAAAGACAAAATTATCTATTTCAATGGGTACAGTGCCTCTACCTACTAAAGCTAAACCTTATGGCCAAGACAAGGCGACTTTAGAACAAATACAAAACTATGAAGAAAATCGTAAAAAATTAGGTGAGGACATTAGTAAATATCTTAAAATAATAGGTGAATTATTTATCGAATCTGAACAGGCTGGCATTCCTTTTGAAGAAAATGATCTCCTTCATTGCAGCCTTAAAATGCTAATTAGTATTATTGGTAAAAATCTTATACTTTTAGCAAAAATGCATGCTTCTTATGATGTTTTTATTTCTGAATGGGCGTTATTTAATAGCAGTGAAAAGAAAGATCTCGGAAGAGCAAAAAAATATAGTAATTATGTTGGGCATCATTTTGATGAAATAGGTGAAGGGAAACACCAACAAGGTTATAGTGAAGCAAATGAAGCGGGCGGCGACTTTTTATATGAATACGAAGAAATTACAGTGGACGAGTTAAGAACATTTTCTTTATTAATTGCTAGGAAAGTAAATAAGTATGAACCAGCTGAGGCAACCTCTTCAAGTGCACCTTCTGCATCACCAAAGTGATGCAGAACCCCCCAATTTAATAGATGGAAGAAATGCTATTTCAATAAAATATAAAAAAAATTCAAACACACTAGAATTTTAAAAATTCTTTGCTATAATGGTTGGCCGCATTACCCTTATCCTTTCTCCACAGCTTGTGGATATCTTTATAAAAAAATATTTCCCTAATACCCAGTTTTTATTTTATTGATTCTGATTCCATTGATTTTGTTCAGCTATAGGCCATTTGTTTTTTCTCAATTCCAAATGATTTATCCACAAATTCTGTGGATAAGTCTGTGTGTTTTTTCTTAAAATAATAGGGATAGTTATCAAAGCCTAAGATTGTAAGTATTTAGCTTTAATTTTGTTCTTTTTTAAGAAAGGCTTGTTTGGTGTTAATAGGAAAAATAGACAAACTTGCAGGTGAGGATCAAGTTGGTGGGCGTTTACATTATGAGTTTAATGAAATTATGCCAATTGAGCTTGAAGAGATAGTTTCCGTCATTGCCAATAAATTACAAGATAATTTGAAAGAATATGCAGAAGACTTCATCGATTAGCCCTTCTTTAATATGCGCCACTTTGCTTTGTTCAAATTACAGAGCCCAGCAACTAAAAGTAATTGAGATAAATAATAGAAAAAAAGAGTGAGAAATCGAAGTCTCTCCGAAGGCGATACAAATTCATTTAGTGCTAAATTAAAATCAGACACTAAGAAGAAAAAGCAGCCTAAGCCAATCGTAATATAAGATTCTCTTAACTGTAGCCCAAAAAACATGAGGGCGGTTAAGATAAGAATATAGCCAATAACAGGAAGTTTAAGCGTTGAGAAATAAGGAAAGAGAAAATAAAAATTGATAAGGATAAGAAAAAGAAAGGGTAAAAAAACTAAAATTCTTTTTTTTCTAACCAGGCCTTTTTTTATAAAACAACCTATATAAGCGAAGTGAGCAAGGCTAAAAAAGAAAATACCTAGTTTTATGCTTAGCTCTCCTGGTAGGGTTAAGATTAAATCACCTAACAAGCAAAGGCTTAAGGCCACTATTAATTGCCGTGGATTAGAAATGGTTAACTTAATGTTATAAACAAAAGCGATTAGAATAAGGATTGGGATAATTTTTAAAAGGACATTGAAAGGGAATGACAGTTTATTAATAAAACAAAAATAAAGAGCTACTGCTAAAAAATAAGCAAAGGTATAGTAGCTCTTTTTAGTGGTCATTAGGCTGCTTTTTTCATATGAGCCTGGCTTAAAAGATAATTTAAGATTTGAATTAGTCTTTCTTCACTCCCTGCCATTTGTACGTCTGTTTTAAACTGGTTATTAATAATAAAAGCAGGTACTCCATTAACACGATAGTGACTCATTTGTGACATGCCTTCTTTAATTTTTAAATCCATCATCGTTGAGCTTTCAAAGGCCGATCTAGCCGTAGTAGGTTCAACGCCTTGTTTGATAAAAAATTGAATCATGTCTTCTTCTGTTTTTAAAGGATTCGCCTTATCTTGTTCCGCTTTAAATAATAAGGGGTTTAATTTATTTTCCATATTTAAAAGATTGGCTGTGTAATACGCTTTGGCGGATAACAACCAGTCTTTATGAAAGATAACGGGAATACGTGTAAATTCAATATGACTACCTTGTTTTTGCGCCCAGGCTTCAATTGCAGGTTCTATGCGAGCACACCAAGGGCAGTTGTAGCTAAAGAATTCGATTACTGATATTTTATTAGCTGATTTATTTTCTTTGCCGATGACTTCATAATCTTTTCCTGCAACAAAGTTTTCAGCTGCAAAAGCGAAAAGGGGTAAACAGAAAAGCAAACTAAAGCCTAGCTTTTTAAAACTTTTAATCATGGGTATTCCTCTTTAAATAAATCAATCAATGAAGTCCTTCGATATAATAAGCGAGAGCCTGCATATCTTCTATGGACATTTTTGCAGAAATGTTTTGCATGACTGCGTTTAAATCATTCGTTCTTTGTTTAGTTTTAAATAATTTAAGTTGAGCAATAGTATAATCTGCTTGTTGGCCAGATAAAACAGGAAAACCCGCGTCAACATTTCCTTTTCCTTTTGGTCCATGACAGGCAACGCAGGCTGTAATTCCTTTTCTTCTATCGCCACTTCGATAAAGATTCTGTCCTTTTACAAGATAAGTCTCTTTCATTTTACCTATATTGAGTGGTAATTTTGCATAGAAATTGGAAAGTTCAATTAAATCTTCCTGACTTAAGGAACTTAAGCTTCCGTTCATAAGTGGGGATTGTCTTTGTTCATTTTTCTTAAAATCATTTAATTGTTTTAATAGGTATTTATTACCCTGCCCTGCTAAATTAGGCCACAGGGGATTGGAGCTAATACCTTTTTCACCATGACAGGCAGCGCATTGCTGTGTGGCGGGGAGGGCATGAAGCTTAATTGTGAAAAGTACTGACATTAGCAAGCAAAATTTTTTAATCATTTAAAGCAAAAAAGAGGGCTAAAAGATCAAAATTAGCCAATTTAAAATAACTAATGGTACACTCTCTTCTTTGATATCCCAAACTTAGTACAACAAATATGCAAAAAAACCCTTATAAACAAGCTGTATTTTTAAAAAGTGCTGCCAAAGTATCCCAATTACCAGAGGATCTTGGTTTCGAAGTGGCCTTTGCTGGCCGTTCTAATGCAGGTAAATCAAGCGCTCTAAATTGTTTAACAGAAAATAAGAATTTAGCCCGCACTTCAAAAACACCGGGACGGACTCAATTGATTAATTTATTCAATCTAGATGAATCAAGGCGGCTGGTTGATCTTCCTGGCTATGGCTATGCCAAAGTTGCACAGAAAGTGAAAGAGGAATGGCAGCAGCATTTAGCCCATTATTTACGCGTTCGCGATTGTCTGAAGGGCTTGGTGCTTTTAATGGATATTCGTCATCCCTTAAAGGAATTGGATCAAGAAATGTTAAATTGGGCCATTGAAAGTGAACTCCCTGTACACATCCTTTTGACAAAGGCCGATAAACTAAGTCGTAGCGATGCGAAGAATGTCGTTTTAAAGATTAAAAAGCATTATGACTTAGTTAATTATCTTGTCAGTGTGCAGTCCTTTTCTTCTTTAAAAAAAGAAGGTCTCGATGAACTGATTGCAAGGTTAAATCTTTGGTTCGAATTGCAACCCTAATTTAACCTAAATCTTTATTACTACTAGTTGTTGCTTTTTGTTCTATATGCTGCTTCCAAGGTTTAAAGCTAAGGCGTTTTTCAGCTGGCATGGCAAGCAGTTTCAATTTAGCTTCGGATGGGCCTTCATCATCATCTACAAAAGTATCATTAATAAAATCAACCCATTCCTTAGTTTCTTTCCATTGCCTTAATTTCTTTTGCGCAAGGGTCTTTTTGAAAAAACCTTGAATGATTTTTACCGATTTTTCATTTTCGGGCTCATAAAATTTAGCATAGGTAATTTGATGTAATAGTTCCTTTAACTCATCATTTTGGGCTTTGATAGACAGGCAATTATCTTTAGGCATATCTTTGATCTTTTTAAACTTTTCTTGGTAGGTTTCTTTATCAGAAGAGTTTGTTTTTTCCAATTGCTCTTCAATTAAGGTTTTTAAATTGGTATTAATAAGGGTTCTGCCTTCAAATAACCTTGCTTCAATATGGTTCATCATCTCTGCTAATTGTTCTTCTGAGGCACTGCAGGTAATGCGCATAAAACCTAGCTTTGGATCCAAGCCATAATAAGATAAAGGCGCTATCATGATTTTATCTTGAAAAATCAGGCTATAAGCTAAATCTTCATCCGTTTTTATTTTGCCAGAATGCTCTAATGCTTTTTTTGCTTCTGATGGGATCTCTAAGCCAAACATATCACTTAAATCGAGTACAGCATAAAAGGTGCCCTGAATTTTATGGTTCTTATCGGGAAGCGACGCTCCCATTTTTTTAATTCTATCGGTTACATACTCAACTTTGGCTTTATAAAAATCAATTGATTTTTGATTTTCTTGTTCATCAAATTGATGCATTGTGGTTGCGTAAGCAACTTGAGTGGAAATAGAAGAATGGCCTGTTGCTTCAATATTCTTTGCCACTATGCTAGCGTCTAATATTGTATCTAATACAATAGCAACCGCAGCGCGTTCACCTGCGACTGACAGGCCTTTGGTTGCAGAGCGAATGATAATCATTCTATTGGCTAAATTGGGCGCAATTTCTAGTAAATGAGGTATTTTTTCAAAGGCCATTTCAGCATAGGCTTCGTCAAAAATAATATGTAGATCTGGGTATTCCCTCAATACTTCAGCAATCTTTTTTAATTCTTCTTCCGATATCATTGTTCCCAAGGGATTGTTGGGATTACAAAGAAGAACTGCCTTAGGTGGTTTTTTATCAAAAGATGCTTCTAAATAAGCTTGTTCAATTGATTTTTTTAGGGCATCAGCGGTTAGCTGATAGCCAGATTCTTTCATTACCTCAATAGGGAATAAATCATGTTTTTCATTATCATAGAGCGTGTAATAAGGAACAGGGCTAATAAGCCGATATCGAGGATACTTTTTCCCGTATAAATCATGAAGTGCATTAAAAATACTATTTAAGGCTCCAGCACCACCCGTTGTAAAGAGGATATTTTCTTTTGTAATAGGATGATGATACCAATTGGTCATTGCTTCTGCCATAAGATTACGGGCATCAGGTAAACCTTGGGGGTGGGTATAACTAATAGCTCCATCGCCTATTATAGAAGTGTTTGGTTTTTCTAAAAGAGTATGCTCAGCCTGCGCTTTCTCTAAGCTCCTTTGAAAATATTCTAAATAAGTTATTATCATTGAAAAACTAGCTGGAAAGGTTGGTTTACCTATACCGGCAATATGCTTCGCGCCTTCCGTAAAAGCCCAAGTAGCCAGCAGCATAATTAAGTCTATTCCCTTAGCATTCTTTCCTTCTGGTGTTAACATAAGAGTTCTCTTTTTTAATGACCAAAAATAAATTTATTGCTAAATTCTAATTATACCTTATAAAAGGCAGACTAGATGAAAAAAAAAGGTGCAACATATCAATTAAGCCTCGATCAGGTTGGTTCTTTCTTAGCAAAATTCTCAGAAAATGCCGACCAGGTTTATTGGATAAGTAGTCCAGATTTCCAAAAAATTCAATATATTAGCCCCTCATATGAGCGAATATGGGGGCGCTGTAGAGAAGAATTATACACTAAGCCAGAAATTTGGGTAACTTTTTTACATCCTGATGATGTTGCTGATCATCATCCTATCCGCAGTATGGCTGAAAAAATTAAAAAATATGGCGATAAAGCCCGTTATATGGAGCGATATCGTATTATTCGGCCAGATGGTGAGGTGCGTTGGATTTTTGATAGTGGCTTTCCCCTTATTGATGAAAATGGAAAATGCTATGGCGTGAGCGGTGTGGCTATTGATGTAACTGAAGATCATAAGAAAGCTGAAGAAATTCGGGTTGCGAAAGAAATCGCTGAATTAGCATCACATGCGAAAACGGAATTTATTGCTAATATGAGTCATGATATTCGTACTCCGCTCACCGGTATTATCGGTATGTCAAAGCTTTTAGAGGATAGGGCTTCAACAGTGGAAGATAAACAATATGCCTCCTGGGTAAATGAAAGCGGAGAGCAATTACTGAAGCTTTTAAATGGCGTTTTAGACATACTTTCAACAAATCATTTAAGCGAAGAAGATTTGCATCAAGAGAATTTTGACCTTTACGAATGTGTTAATGATATCGAAAAACTAGAGCGCCCTGCACTTTTGCAAAAAGGTTTAGATTTTGAAATTAAATTTGAAACCGATGTGCCTCAATATATTCGCAGCGACCGATTTAAATTAACCCGTATTTTGCTGAATTTAATTGGTAATGCGATTAAATTTACTGAAAAAGGTAAAATTACTCTAAAAATAAAACATGAAGAGACCATGCTTGAATTTATGATTGAAGATACAGGTATTGGTATACCTAAACATTTACAGAAAAAAATATTTGAACATTTTTATCGTGTAAATCCTAATTATAAAAATACGAATGTTGGCTATGGAGTTGGCTTACATATTGTTGAGAAATACATAAAACTATTATCAGGAAATATCTCTTTAAAAAGCAGAGAAGGAAAGGGGTCTACTTTTTCTATTCGTGTGCCATTAATCGCTGTTAATCCGGCAACGATTATCAAATCCGAAATTAAACCCATTTCAGCTGTAACCACTAACAAAGAAGATAAAAGTATTAAACTGACCATTTTATTAATAGAAGACAATATTGTTGCTTTAAAAGTGCTTGAAAGGATGGTCTCTCAGCTCGATTGTGATTTTCAGTCCGCTATTACAGCGGAAGAAGCCTTAGTTAAGTTAGAAACAAACAATTTTGCTTGTATTATTACTGATCTTGGTTTGCCAGGAATGTCAGGTATTGAAATGACAAAGAAAATAAGGCAATCGTCAAATATAAAGCTTGCAAAGATACCTATTTTTGGCCTAACAGGTCATTCTGCCTCTTCAGTACAAGCTGAAATAGAAGAAGCTGGTATGAATGCTGTATTCACCAAGCCTATGCAGATTGATATCTTAAAAGACATCTTTGCTGAATTAAGAAATAATATTATGCCTACTCCAGTAAAAGATTTGCCACAAACTGAAGATGGGCTTTTTGCACTCGATGCTTATCCTCTTTTAGATAATCAATTAGGCGAAACGAATTTAGGCTCTAAGGCAATTTTATATGAAGTTTTACAGCTTATGGTTCATAAAGATTTTAAAGAGGAGTTGGCTAAATTAAAGGACGCCCATTTAAAGCAAAATTGGAAGGATATTGATTCCTTGGCGCATAAAATGAAAAGTGGTGCTTTATATTGTGGGACTACCAAAATGCAGTATGCCTGCCAATATTTAGAACGTTATTACAAATCCGGCCAAACAAAGTGCTTAGAAACGCTTTATCAGCAGTTAATGGATGTAATGGCTCAAACTGAAAGAGAAGTAGAAACTTGGTTGAAAAATAACACACCAGACTAGGGCGCGCCCTAAGTTATAGGGCGTTTTTTCTTCTTCTTCTTCTTCTTCTTTTTCTTTTCCAATTGAGTAAAGCAATAGCGTAGAAATCAACCGAGGGAATGATAAAGCCTACAATTAGCCAATGCATTTCGGCTAGATAAGCAGGCATTTTCTTTCCATCTATGACATAGGCAAAACAAAGTTGCACAATAGCAATAAGTATTAGACAAAGAAGAGAGGCTAATATTTTCTCTGAAATCAGTTTAGTATTCGGTTTTTTACTTGACATTTTTTCTGCTAAGGTAATGCCCCACAGCGTAAAATAGGCACCCCATACAAAACCTGCAATAGGCGGATAATGCCAATGAATATAAGATAAAAGTAGACTTGCAAGCCCTAAAAGTAGCCAGGCTGTTATTTTGGGAGCCTGTTTTATAGAAAATAAATAACTGAAAACAAGAATGAGGGCAGTTATAAAAGCCGCAACTACATCATAAATATTATGATAGCCAAAATAAATTAAGCCAAAACCAATTCCTGTTAGTAAAAAAAAGATTGTGGTAGTTAGCCAGGTTTTTTTAAATTGATAGGCTAAAAATAAATAAAAAACGGATGCAAGCTGCATATGGCCGCTTGGAAAGGCAAAGCCTGCCTTATGTAAACTTGGCGATAAAGGAATTTGAAAGCTTATTTTTAACGCGACATTAATAATCATGGAGACTAGCATCAACGCAACTGCATGATAAAAGGCAAAACGACTAATCCAAAGAAAACCAAGTAGGACAAGAGGAATAATAAGAAGGCTATCCGTAAAAATTAAAAAACCATTAGCAACATAATAAGGCATGGGGCTATCTCATAACTGTTTTTACAATCCTATAAAAGATGAAATTTAAAGACAAGTTAGAAACTCAGATTGGTTAAATAATTTCATTAGGCTAAAGTCTAGGTTTTATCTGGGTTTCATTAATTAATCAACAGACTTATTCACAGTTTTTGTGGATTAAGCATTTTTCAAGCCAATTTTCAGGTAGGTAAATAATCTCTCATCTTTGACGGCAACTTCTTAATGCCAGAAAAACGCAACTATTTTATGCTATGTCATCCCCCCATAGGCGCTGTGCTCCTGGCATTTTTAAACAACGACATGACAAAATTGGAGAAAATCCCTCAACCCATGTGGGCTTTGTTGAATAAATCATTTTCCTCTTTCCTACGCCCCCGTTTTGCCTCCTTTCCTACGCCCTGCTACCCCTCCCTACGCCCCGCGATTTATTCGCGGGGAGCAGTTTGGAGCGAATTAGGGGCAATAAACTCCGTTATAAGATAGACTTATGCTTAACCAAAACATCTCCTGGATACCGGACAAGCCACGGTACGTAGGTAGGGTGATAACGAGCAAGCCTTTACCTAGGCTAGAGATCACGAACAAAGCCCTCTCTGATGGGGTATGGTGCTAATTGCTGGATGAATTCTCGTTGTAGCTAAGAACAACAGAACTTTTTAGCTTGAGAACTATGGGCTTAAGCACAACTACAACTATTTTCTTAAGGCAGCTGCTATTATAAACTGTAACTTCATATTGAACTTCATTAGAGAATTAATAATGACTATGGATTGGTTAGGTATGCAAATGGAAGCGCTCTCATTACATGATGTCATTTTATACATTCAGCAAAGCATTTCATTTTGTGGTGTGTTGATTATCTTTTTTGGGGTAATAACTGCTCTATTTCGCTATTTTCTTTTTCCCTTTTATGAGACTCCTAAAAAAGATATTAACCAAATTCGCTTAAGCTTAGGCTTGGTATTAACTCTAGGCCTAGAGTTTATTATCGCCGCTGATCTCATTGGCACCACTACTGCACCTGATTATTACTCCGTGGGTATTCTGGCGTCCATTGTATTGATTAGAACCCTATTAAGCTATACCTTAAATCGAGAAATAAAAGATATTAGCCAACAAGAAGCGTTGAATATGAAAGAAGAAATGAATAGATAATATGAATTATTAGCAGCTAGGCTTATCAGCGCTCGCCCACTATACGTTATTATCTTTGCCCCTGTCTGAGCTTTGCGAAGAATCTTCTTGAATGCAAAGCTCGTTTTCTCCTAATCCGTCACTCTGCATTCAATGAGAGCCTTCAAGCGCCTTGCTGTTTTCAGGATGACAACCCCTGTCATTGCTCTTTTAAAGAACTACGCTCTAGGGTGATAGCGAAAAAATGATTGTGTTAAGGTTTTCTTGAATTCAACAGACTATATTTGCTGGGCTTTTCAGCCCAGCCTACAAGGCTATTTAAGGCTTTGGACTAGTTGTTTCGTCCAATGCTTGATTTGCTTTTTCTTTTGGTTCAAAAGACCAATAACCACCAATACCCGGTAAATAGTTAAATTTAGCTTTAATATTTGAATTAGGATGACGTTCTTTCATTTCATGGAATTGTTGATTTAAACCTAAATAATTCAAAAATGATAAAGCTGCATAGCCTCCTAAAAAAGCAAATTTTACTTTTTTGTCCGAGCCTAAAAAATTGAAATGACCCATGTAATAACTCCTAGATTAAAAATTAATATGTATTAGGATACCTGCCCCGAGGCAGGTCGATAACGATTAAGAGTTAAACTGACTCAGGGCTTAAAAGAGAGTGATAATAATCACCTCAGAAAATACAGAAATAGAAATAGTGCCAATGACATTATCATTGATAGAAGTTAAACATAGTCTATCAAAATTAAGGCACACTTTTTGAATACAGCTAAATTAATTATTGGTCATTGCAGATTTATAATAATTTTTTTGTCAATTATTCTTTTCAAGCTTTTATCTTTTTTAAACACCCTTTGGCGTAAATAAAAACAGTTCATTAAACGCAGGTTTTTTCTAGCATTCACTCATTAATCAACAGATTTATCCACAGTTTTTGTGGATTAAACCGTATTTGTTGTTTTTGTTAAAAGCCTTTATTAATCATTATGTTAGCCCTATTTTATTCTTTTTTTATTTTTATTATCAAAATTATGAGCACAGTTATCCACAGATTAAGTTGGATTAACGTTGTCAAGACTTTTTTGAAATTAAAAAAGCCTTTTTTTAGAATAACTTGCTTTTTCTTATGCAATTTTAATGAGGGGCTGGCTAAAATCAGGAAAGTGAGGTTCTAATTCTTTGGCAAAATCTAAGAGAAAGTGATCACGATTTTTGCCGGCAGCAAATTGAACGGAAATAGGCAAATTATCGTAATGCATAACGGGCATAACCATAGCGGGTAAAGTTGCTTGATTGAAAATAGAGGTAAAAGGACAAAATTCTACGTTTTTGCGTAAAAAATCAGGCAAATTGTCAGTAAAAGGCAGGCCGCCAATTTTTAAAGGGAGCTTTGCCAAAGAGGGGGTAAGTAAAATATCAACTTCTTCTAATAATTGTTGTAAGGGCCTTGTTAATTGGAAAATCTTATTTCTTGCCCTAATTAATTGCGATGCAGAGATATTTTTTCCCAATTTTAAAAATTGCATATTGATAGGTTCTAATTGCCCCTCTTGCAATGGTTTGCCAAAACGTTCTTCTTGGCTATCTATTTCAGCATTTAGATTGGCATAAATTAAAATGAGAGCCGACTCAGCAATGCTTTTCAAATCAAGCTCTAGGCTGTGTGATTCAATTGAATAGCCTAGGTTTTCAAGAATTTTAACGGTTTTTTCTACAGCGATTAAATAAGGCTTAGCTACAGGGACATCTGCAAAAATGCCTTCAATTAAACTAATTCGTTTAGGCCCTTTAGCTAGTGCTCTATCTGGTTGTTTTAAGGTCAGCGCTTCTTTTAAAGTCGGCGCTTTTAGCAAATCGAAAAGGAAGGCTGAATCACGTACAGTTCGAGTTAAAACATGAGCTGTTGCAAGTCCAGAAAATGCCTCTGCCGCATGGGGGCCTGTTGATAATTGCCCCGGTGTCGGTTTAAAGCCAAAAAGGCCACAACAGGCGGCTGGGATTCGAATAGAACCTCCTGCATCATTTGCTGTGGCTACGGGCGCTATACCTGCAGCAACGGCTGCAGCAGAACCACCTGAAGATCCGCCTGGTGTTCTTGTTAAATCATAGGGATTATGACAAGCGCCGAAGCGATTTGACTCAGTTACATAGGAAAGCCCGAGTTCAGGTGTATTGGTTTGCGCAAAGGGGACAAAACCAAGCTGAAGTAAGCGTTTAACTAAATCACTATCATTGGGTGCTGTTCCCTGATAAAAATGGGAGCCTGCGCTATAGGGCAAGCCCTCCATGGTAAAGCCTAGATCTTTAATAAGAATAGGTACACCATAAAACGGTTCTTCTCCGGTCATCTTATCTAATTTTTTAAGCCCCCATTCTGTTCTATCAGCAATGATGGCATTTAATTTGGGATTGACTTCTAGCATTCGCTGGCGTGCGCAGTCTAGGGCTTCTAAAGGGCTAATCTGTTTAGTTTTAATTAATTTAGCCAAACCGAGAGCATCTTCTTTGTAATAGTCTTTCAGTTCCATTTTTTTTAAAACCTATAATTTATTGATAGGTGGCAGGGATGAGTCTTTAGGACTATCTTCTTTGGGGACTTTATACTGGCAAAAGGCTTGCCATAATGGTTTACCCTTCCAGGAGGCCTCATTGTTATTTTTATAAGAATAGCTCGCCAATTCTTCAATTAGATTTTGTAATTTGGCATCTTTAATTAATTGGGCAAGTGCGGTTAAGTTTAAAATAGCGCGTTCTGGAAAATTAAATTTAGCCCAATTGAGTAAGGCTATTTTCGCAGTCTGATAATCATTATTTAAACAGGCTTCTTTTATTTTTAAATTTAACTCTTTGTTATTAGCTGATTTATATTTTGTTCCTCGGGGTAATTTCCAGGCGATCAGGGTGGCTAACCAGCCTAAGCCTAAAAAGAAAACTAACCACCAGAGTGAGGGGCTTGTTGGAGCTGAAACCGGCTTTTCTTCTTTCTCTAAAAGTGGTTTTTTATTTATAACAGCGTTGCTGGGTGTATTGTCTGTGGCTGGATTGGTTGTTGATTCTGCTGCCAACACCGTTAAATTAATAGGATTTAAGGATGTTATTTCATTCGCCGCTTTGGTCGTATTAAACCAGTTGAGATTAAAGACGGGTATTTGGATTTGGCCTGCTTTATTGAATAAATAAGTAACCTTAAAGGTTTTTCTACCAATTAAATCATCCCCTCTCAATTCATTTTGCTCGGCCATTTTTTCAGAATAGACATTAAAGTTATCGCTATTATCAAACGTCAAATCAGGCAATAACTGGGCTGGTAATCCTTTCGCTTGCAAGGTAATTGTGCGGGTAAGCGTTGACCCTTCAGGGAGCGTCTTATCATTTTTATCATGAAGTTCAGTTAGGATTACTTCTTTGGCGGGCAGCCAATTTTTTGTTTGATAACGACTTGGAATAGGGGCTACTTCTAAAGTTTCGGGTTTGGCTTCAACACTAACTTGATGGGGCGTTGTATCATAAACTAAGGCATGGAATGCCGGTGGTTTAATTTTTAGCTCACCTGTTTTTTGCGGGAAAATGGCAAATTTCTGTTCTTCTACCATATAGGTCCGGCCATTTTTCATGGTTTGGTAGCGTTTGCCATCAGGGAATGGGATAATTAAAGCCTCATCCGCCTGCGGTGGTTCATAACTGGCCTCAAGTAAACGAGCACTATTATAGAGTTTTATTGTGTAAATTATTTGTTGATTTAAATAGGGCGTTTTAGTACTTATTGATGCATCTAAAATAATAGCACCATCTTGGCTAGAGGCTTCAGAATTATTGGCTGGATTGGTTGCAGCCAAAACATCAATGGTTAAATTTTGAGTTTTAATACCGCCAATATCTAAGGGCGGAATGGTTAATTGCCCTGCTTTCTTCGCTGTTAATAAAATTAACCAGTCAGAGTAAGAACTAACCTGCCCATTAATAATATTGTAACTAGAGCTTCGTTGTGAGCCTATAATTTGGAAGTCTTTTTGTAAGGGGGTAAGGTTGGGTATAGCATTGGCTTCATTGCCATCCATTTTTAAATGAAGATTGAAGGATTCACCTAAAGGAATCTGGTTGGTTTCAAGTTCTGCACTTACAGCGGCAAAAAGCATTGGAGTTATAATTAATAACCCTAAAGTTACCCATATTTTTTTCATCAGAACCATTCACCTTGTCGTTTTAAATAGTCACGTAAAAATTTCTCTCGCATAAGTCCGCCAGGGTCATCGGGTATTAGGCGAAGCCATTGCTCTTTCGATTGTTGCTGTTGTTTTTCCTGTGCAGATAGGTTTAATTGATTCTCATCACCTTTTTTGTTTTGTTGTTCTTTGCTTTTGTCTTGTTTAGCTTTAGCTTCTTTATCTGCATCATCATTTTTATCATGTGCTTTGGCTTTATCTGGGCTCTCTTTATCTTGTTTCTCTTTTTCATTGTTTTTGGGGTTGTCAGGTTGCTGATTTTGGTTTTTTTGATCTTTATTTTGTTGACTCTGACCTTGCTCACCGTTATTTGACTGATTATCTTGTTGCTGATTTTGGTTTTTTTGATCTTTATTTTGCTGATTCTGACCTTGCTCACCGTTATTTGACTGATTATCTTGTTGCTGATCCTGATTTTGTTGGTCTTTATTTTTATCTTGCTGATTCTTATCTTTATTTTCTTGTTTTTTTTGGTTTTTCAATAGTTCTTCAACGAGTTTACGATTATAAAGCGCATCCTCGTTTTTAGGATTAAGTGCTAAGGCTTCATCGTAAGCTTCAATCGCTTCTTTATATTGGCCTAAATGGGCTAAGGTATTGCCCTTATTGTAAAAGGTATTTTCATTTTCAGTTTTTTTATATAAATCAAGAGCAGGTTTAAAATCACCTGCTTTATAAAGAGCTGCTGCTTGCCAATCCTTTTGCTGGAAGGTTTCTGAGGCTTCTTGATATTTTTTTTCTTGCATTAACTGTTGGCCTTGCTGATCCTTTGTCCAAAAAAAAGAACGCCAATTAAAGGCTGATGCATTTAGGCTAAAAGAGAGGGATAAAATAAGAAAAACTAATTTCATAGGCTAATCCTCTGCATCCAGCCTCGTCGAAATACAGGCAAGAGAAAAATTAAGGCAGGAAATAAAAATTTACGGCCTTCATCACGCCAAAGAGGAACGTTATTTTGGGTGTTTAAATTGAGTTCTTGCTGTTTCTTAATCGAATTAAGCCATGCATTTAAATCATCTTCTCTATCTGAAAAAGGGAGTAATTGACCTTTTCCGGCTTCAGCTAATTCATTAAACAAGGGGATTAAAGTCTTATTTTGAATAAAGGGTATAACTGAGGTATAAATATGCATGTTTGCTAGTTTTTTTGCGGTTCTTTCATCTTGTTTAGAGGGTGTATTGCCGGTTAAAACCAAGATATTGCCTTCTTTGAATCCAGCATCCTTAATTAAATTACCTGCCATATTTAAGGCTTTCGATAAATTTTGCCCTTCAATCGGCATGACATCAGGATTTAAACTAGGTAAAAGGGCATCGATTGTTTTGCCATCGTCAGTCAAGGGCGAGGCAACAAAGGGCTCATCAGTATACACAATTAATGCGAATTGCCCTTGTTCTT
>JAIUOG010000044.1 GCA_020161725.1 Pseudomonadota bacterium | reverse complement strand
GAAAGGTTCTTTCTCCTCCAACGAGCTTAATAAAAAAATCGAAGTCAAAGAGGGCGAACAAATTAATTTTTATGAAATTACATACGGGCTTATTCACAATAATGAAAATGAAGTTGATGGCATGGTACAAGTAATACGCAATATCACTAAAAGAGAGGAAGAGCATCAGGAGTTACAACGTTCTTATACAACCTTAGCTCATGGCATGACAGAGTTAGAAAACAAAAATCAACAAATTACACTGCTTGTAGAAATGAGTGATATTATGCTTGCTTGCGCATCTCAAGATGAATTGAGCCTAGTCATGCAAAAATTTGCTTCTAAAATGCTTAATTTTGCTAGCGGTTTTTTATATATCATGCATCCTTCCAAAAATTATTTAGAAAAAGCAGCTACCTGGCACGAACCAACCCCTCAAGATCTGACCTTTAATCCTGAAGATTGCTGGGCTATTCGGCGAGGACGCGTGCACGAGACAAGCTCATCAGAAGAGGAACTTTGTTGCCCTCATATTCATACAACCCCAAATAAAGCTAAATTATTACAAGTCTGTATGCCTTTAATGGCTCAAAATGATATTTATGGGCTTTTATATCTTGAATTAAAAAAGGAAAATCAAAATCATCTTAGTGAAAATCAAACTTTAGTTATTAACGCCTTTGCTGAATTAACAGCCCTTGCTTTAGCCAATGTACGTTTACGTGAAAACCTTCGTTATCAATCAATTCGTGATCCATTAACAGGGTTATATAACCGTCGTTATTTAGAAGATTTTCTTTTCAAACAAATACATCAATCCGAGCGTACTAAAGAACCTCTAGCCTTACTCATGCTGGATTTAGATCATTTTAAAAAAATTAATGATACCTATGGCCATGATGCAGGTGATTTAGCTTTGAAAAACTTAGGGCGTATCCTACAAACCGATATTCAAGCCAATGATCTTGCTGCACGTTATGGCGGTGAAGAATTTATCGTGATTTTTTATAATACTAATTTGGAACTTGCTAAAACAAGAGCTGAAAAAATACGTGAGGCGGTATCCCTACTACAAATTAAATATGGTGCAGAACAGGTAGGCCCACTGACTATTTCGATAGGAATAGCTCAATACCCTCTTGATGGCACCACCTCACAGCAAATTATTGACGCAGCTGATGAAGCACTTTATCTAGCCAAAAATAGTGGCCGTAATAAATTAGTATCCTTTTCTGAAATGAATAAGACGATTAATTAACAGATAAAACAAAAATAAAATCACAATGATTTTTTTTTGCCCGATTAAATAGTATCATGCTGCTAAATTCATTATCAAAAAAACAATATGATAAAAATTAATCGAAAATTTATTTCTCTATATAACTATTTTATTGATAAAAAAGCAGCCTCTTTTGATAATAATTTTTCGAAAAATCAAATCTTAGGTGCTATACAGCCCTTAGTTTCCATGGTGCATGATGCTCAATATCTAATCAAAGGCTATCGTTCCTTTTTAGATTTTTTATATGAAGCCCTTCAGCCTTTTAGAGGAATAAAAAATTTCATAGCAGGTGCAGCCAGCATTTTTATTTCTATCTGCTTTTTATTATTCCAAGCGGTAAGCTATCCTTTCTCTGCAAATAAAAAGGAAAGTTATAGCACTCATTTAAAAAATAACTTTTTACTTTCCTTATCCTGGATGATTAATGGATTAGCTTTATGCCTTAGAGGGCTCACTCAATTTTTTGCAACCCCATTGACTTGGTTTGTTAAAATTCCCTTACGTGCGTCGATTACCGAGCATTTCGGTGCACCTAAAATTGAAGAAAATGAAGAGATTGAATATTTAGTTAATTTAGCTGAAAAACAACACGAGAATATGCATATCGAACTAAATTCTACTTTAAAAGATCTGCATAAAGAATTTTTACATAATTTAAATAATCATCAAGAAACAAAAATAAATAGCAAAGATGAAGCACAATTTTATAAGGTTCTTAGCAAGGCTAACTATACAGATAATTTCGCAACTGAAAACTATATTGGTTTATTTAAAAACCGGATGAATCCCCACACCCCTGATAAGAATTCGCCTAATCCTCAATTTAATTTGTAATCACTGTCCTCATTTTAAATTAAGACAGTTAATAGTGAAGACTTGTGTGTTTTACTAGGAGAAAACTACCGGTAACGTGTACGTTCACGTTAAAAAGTAAGTAGCCTGGGTGTAGGTCTGAAAGACCGTAACCCGGGTTTCCTTAGCTAAGTTCACAGTGTAATTCAATCCTTAGCGAAGTTCGGGATTGACGGTAATTTATTCGCTGTCATCCTGAAAATAGCGAAGCTATTTGAAGGATCTTATTGAATCTTGGATAGATTTAGAGTGAAGACTTGTGTGTTTTTGCAGGGGAAAAACTACCGGTAACGCAAACGGTAACGTGTACGTTCACGTTGAAGAAAGGGCTAATTTATTCAACAAAGCAGCAGATTAACCCTACTCTAAAACAGCTATTGCAGCCCTTTAATTCAGATATATAATAGGGTTCTTTTGTTATAAGGATTTAACTAATGAGTCAAGTTGTTTGGCAGCCAACTCATCCCACTCAAACAAGAATGTGGCAATTTTTAGAATTGGTTGAAAAAAAGCATCAGATTAAACTGCAAAACTATGACGATTTACATCAATGGTCGATTAAAGAACCCGCTTCCTTTTGGCAATTAATTGCTGATTATTTTGCAATTGACTTCGACACTCCCCCTGAAGAAATCCTTAACGCTTATCAACATATGCTGGATGCAAAATGGTTTAAGGGTGCCCAATTTAATTTTGCCAAACAATTGCTAAAAAGACGTGACCAACACCCTGCCCTTATCTCTATCAATGAAAAGAATGAAAAACTCACTATCAGTTATGCTGAACTTTATAAATTGGTCGCAGAAACGGCAAAAGGCTTAAAAGAGCAAGGAGTTAAACCCGGCGATAGAGTCGCTGCGATTATGCCTAATGTGCATTTCACGGTAATTGCTATGCTTGCAACAGCCTCATTGGGCGCTATTTGGTCTTCTTGCTCACCTGATTTTGGGATTGATGCAACAGTGGATAGATTAGGCCAAATTGAACCTAAAATTCTTTTTGCCTGTGATGGTCATTTCTATGCAGGTAAAGCACATGAAGGGCTAGATAAAATTAAAAAGGTATCAGAAACCATTCAGACTTTAGAAAAAATAATTATCTGCCCTATTTTAAAGCTCGATATTAAAACAGAAAATTTCCCTAAAACCCTAGCCTGGGAACATTTTCTAAAAGCAGCGGATAATATTGAATTTAGCCCTCAAGCCTTTGACCACCCTCTTTATATTCTTTTTTCATCTGGCACAACAGGCAAGCCTAAATGCATCGTTCATGGCGCAGGCGGCACGCTTTTACAGCATCTTAAGGAATTAGGCCTTCATACTGATTTATCTGAAAAAGACAATCTTTGCTTTTATACCACCTGTGGCTGGATGATGTGGAATTGGATGGTTTCAGTCTTAGCCATAGGCGCAACACTGACTCTCTATGAAGGTTCACCAACCTACCCTAATGCTGAACGACTTTTTAAACTGATTGCCGATGAAAAAATCACAGCCTTTGGCACTTCAGCTAAATTTATTTCTTCTGTTGAAAAAGAAGGAATTAAACCTAAAAATCATTTTGACCTAAGCGCTTTGAAAGTCATACTTTCAACAGGCTCACCTCTTCTTCCTGCAAATTATGATTTTATTTATGAAGAGGTCAAAAAAGATCTTAGGCTTTGCTCTATTTCAGGTGGAACGGATATTATTTCTTGTTTTGCCTTAGGCAATCCCCTTTTACCTATTTATCGCGGTGAATTGCAATGTTTAGGTTTAGGCTTAAATGTGCAAGTCTTCAATGAAAATGGCAATGCAATTATTGAACGGCAGGGAGAACTCGTTTGTACCAACGCCTTTCCTTCTATGCCAGTTGCCTTTTGGAATGATCCAGCTAAAAAAGCATATCATAAAGCTTATTTTGAACGTTTTCCTGGCATTTGGGCGCATGGTGATTTCGCTGAAATAACCAAGCACCATGGTTTAATTATTTATGGCCGTTCTGATGCAGTGCTCAATCCCGGTGGAGTGAGGATTGGTACTGCTGAAATATATCGCCAAGTAGAAAAAATAGAGGAAGTGCTTGATTCAGTGGTCATTGGCCAAGATTGGAAAGATGATGTGCGAATTGTGCTTTTTGTTAAATTACGCCAGGGTTTAGAGCTTAATGAAAATTTATGCATAAAAATTCGCAATATGATAAAAAATAATGCTTCGCCAAGGCATGTACCAGCTAAGATATTAACTGTTAAAGATATTCCACGCACACTAAGCGGCAAAATAGTCGAATTGGCTGTAAGGCAAGTAATACATAAACAAGAAGTGAATAACCTACAATCGCTAGCTAACCCTAAGGCCTTAGACGAATTTAAAAATAGAGACGAATTATTAAATTAAAAAAGGCCAAGCTAGCCTGGCCTTTTTTATAAATCCGTAATCATTCAAAATGCTAGTTTTTAGACGACTTGATTTTTTTAACCTTTGTTTTTTAAAGTGAGTAATAGAGAGTTCTATTGAGAGCTTTTAAAAACAAAGGGCGTAAAAAGTAATAGACTAGAAGTAGCATTTTGAATGATTACGGATTTATACCCAGGTTAGTCTGTTCTTTATTATTATAAGAACTTGCATACTCTATAAGGCTGGCTACAGGGCGAGTTAATATAAAACTAATTAAATCAACAACTGGGTTAAATAAAGCAACCAATGAAAATACAGCCTGAAGTGCTGCTTCTTTGAGATTTTCTTTGTAATTTAAGCGATCGTTATTTAAATCAATAAGATCATCTACACTGAGTTTAGGGTTAATACCATGGAAAGCATAAGAGTCAAGATACTTAATTGAAATGATTAATAAATCGACTAAATTAGCTAAAAAATCGAAAGCACATGCTGGTATAAAAATGATATCAATAGGTAAGCTAAAAAAATAGTCAAATAAGTCCGCTTCCACTATTTGGGCTTTGTCCTGAGATGCATCTTCCTGAACCTTAGATTTTTGTTTATGCGCTTGTATAGGCTTAAACATTGAAGACCATCTTTTTTCTACTAATTTTTTATGATCGATAATCCCAGGCATTTATTCCCTCCTTTAAAAGAGGCGCAATATTATCAAATAATAAAAAAAAAGCTAGATGTTCAAATTTATATCTCCATTATTTTAACTAGCTCAATCTAGTTAAATAGTATATGATGCATATTGCGTCGATTTGATTTTCAGCTTGCGGGCGCGCAGGTTTATCCTGTAAATACGGCTAAAGCGGTGGTATCCCCTCCCTTTAAATAATGCCAAGCTGAATACTGACCTTGGTTAAACATGATAGAATTAATTGACTTAACAAAAAGCTTTTCAGGCTATATTGCCCTTAATAAGCTTAATTTATTTATTCAAGAGGGCGAGATCTTTGGCATTATCGGTAAAAGTGGTGCTGGAAAATCGACTCTTTTACGTACAATTAACTTATTAGAAAAACCCGATTCAGGTTCGGTGATTCTAGATAACCAGGAAATCAACGCATTAAAAACAAAAGAGCTTGCCAAAGCACTTCATAAAACAGCAATGATTTTTCAGCATTTCAATCTTTTAGCAACTAAGACCGTTTTTGAAAATATTGCCTTACCCGCACGCATCCAAGGCATGTCTGAAGAAGCTATTAGTGGAAAAATTCATGAATTATTGAACTTAGTTGGTTTAGAGGATAAAAAAGAAGCCTATCCTGCCCAATTAAGTGGTGGACAAAAACAACGTGTTGCTATTGCCAGAGCCTTGGTTACCTCACCTAAAATTTTACTCTGCGATGAAGCTACTTCGGCTCTTGACCCAGAAACCACTAATTCTATTCTCGATCTTTTGCAAAAAATTAATCAAATCTATGGTATTACTATTGTTCTCATTACCCATGAGATGGAAGTCATACGCCGCATTTGCCATCGTTTAGGCATTATGGAACAAGGAGAGCTCATTGAAGTGAATTCCTTAGCAGGTATTTTCGATAAGGAAAACTCTAAGGCAAGAGCGATGTTATACAAACAACTTAGCCCTGAATTACCGCCCTGTTTGGCTGCCAATTTAAGCCAACAACCAAATCATAAGCCCTTACTTCGCTTATTTTTCCAGGGTAATAGTGCCACTATACCCTTTATTAGCCAAACAAGCCGTGATTTACATATCGATATTAATATTCTATTAGCCAATATCGATCGTTTTGATACCACCACCTGTGGGGTACTGATTGTCGAATTGACAGCCGATAACGATTTATTAAATCGTTTTATCGACTGCTGTAATAAAGTTAATTTAACCGTGGAGATCTTAGGTTATGTCACTAACGATGTTTTATGATTTGCTAAGAGCTAGTGGCGAAACCCTCTATATGGTTTTTCTAAGCTGCCTTATTGCAATAATCTTAGGGCTACCTTTAGGTGCATTTTTATTCGTAAGTACCGAAATAAAAAAATCACCTCTTATAAGCCGCTTTATTAATGGCTTTATTAATATTAGCCGCTCTATCCCTTTTATTATTTTGTTAGTCGCTCTTATCCCTTTTACACGTCTTATTGTCGGCACATCGATAGGCATTAATGCCGCAATTATTCCTTTAAGTTTGGGTGCTACTCCCTTTTTTGCAAGACTAGTTGCTAATGTATTGGAAAATTTACCCAAAGGCTTATTAGAAGCCGGTTTTTCTATGGGAGCAACGACCTGGCAGATGTTTAAATTCATTTTATTGCCAGAAGCTAGGCCTGCCTTAATTCAAGCGATTACGGTTACAGCAATTACCTTAGTTAATTATTCAGCGATGGCCGGTACTGTCGGTGGTGGCGGCTTAGGTGATCTTGCCATTCGTTATGGTTATCAACGTTTTAATATCTTTATCATGTGCACCACTATCTTAATTTTAATTATCTTAGTGCAAGCTATTCAATGGCTTGGTGATAAAGTAGCAAATCATTTTTCACATTAGGAGATACAATGCGTTTTATTTGTCTATTTACCTTAGCCTTCAGTCTTATTTCCTGTAGCAAACCTTCTCCTAATACACTAACGATTGGTACTATTGCTGGCCCCGAAACGGAGCTGGTTGAAGTTGCAAAAGACGTTGCACAGAAAAAGTATGGTTTAGATGTAAAAATTGTCGAATTCAATGATTACAATTTACCTAATGCGGCTTTAGAAGATGGAAGTTTAGATGCCAATATTTATCAACATCTTCCTTATTTAAAAGCGGCAATGACCGCACATGGTTTTCATTTAGAACCTATTGGTAAAACCTTTGTTTTCCCTACAGGCATTTATTCTGAAAAACTAACATCTATTAAACAAATCCCCCAAAATGCCATCATTGCTATTCCTAATGATCCCAGTAATGAAGCAAGAGCGCTCTTATTATTAGAAAAGGCAGGCCTTATTGAGTTAAAAACCAAAGAGCTCCCTTCTATAGCTGATATTAGTGCTAATCCTAAAAATTTAAAATTAAAAGAACTTGATGCGGCACAATTACCAAGAGTATTAAATGACGTTGATGCAGCGATTATTAATACAACCTTCGCGCTACCAGCAGGCCTTGATCCTGCTAAGAATGCGATTTATCACGAAGGTAAAGATTCGCCTTATGCCAATCTTATTGTCATAAAAGAAAAATCTGCTAAAAAAGTACAATTAGAAGAATTTACCAAAGCGATGAATTCACAAGAAGTGAAAGATAAGGCTAATGAACTTTTTGGCGGTAATGCTATTGCTGCTTGGTAAAAAAAACCTTTAAAGGTTTTTTTCTATGGGAATAAGTCTCTTATTCCCCTGCTAAAACCAAGCCTTTACTATTGCAGCCGTAAGCACCTCATTATTTTTCTTTTGCAAGATACTCCATTGTGAAGCACATCGCTGTACATGGCCGACTAGAACACTACCATTATCACAACGATAGTGTACTTTTAAGCCATCAAAACTTTCATCTTCTGCAACCGCTGTACATTTTTCTCCTGAAGTTAATAGAAGCCCCCAAGGATAGGTACGAGACATATCTAAACTTAGATGTTCACTATTATCTATAGGACTTGATAAATCGATCTCAATTGCTTTTGATTCCCAAGGTGAGTTTAAACATAATACTTTTTTATGATTACCATATTCTTTGATAAAACAAGGGTCATAAGGCTCTTGGTTTGCCACACAATGCAAAGCGTCTTGCCGTTTTATTAATGCCGATTGAGCAAGGCATTCTCCTTTTAGAGTTTGCTCAACAGTGAAGCTGACTTCACCATTAAAAGGCCTAAATAATTTTAATTCTGTATCTTTAGCAAAAACCTGGGAGGAGATTGCAATTATTAAGATAAGTAGGTAACGCATTTGCTCTCCCTATTGTAAAATTTAGTGTATTATCTTTGTTTTTTATATCTACTTTAATGAGTGCAACATAATGACAGAAGTTTATACAGTAAAACAATGCTTGCAAGGTGAAATAAAGCTTGATACAAGCGTTACCTTAAATGGCTGGGTAAAAACACGCCGTGACTCTAAAGCAGGTTTATCCTTTATTAGTCTTCATGATGGTTCATGTTTCCATCCAATTCAAATTATTGCTAACGAAACTCTTGCAAATTACCAAGATGAAATACTTAAAATTACCGCAGGCACAGCTATCACAGTCCAGGGGAAATTAGTTAGCTCTCAAGGTAAAGGTCAGCAATTTGAAGTTCAAGCGGATAGCATTAAAGTAGTCGGTTGGGTAGAAAACCCCGATAGTTACCCTATCCAAGCGAAAAGACATACCTTGGAGTTTCTACGTGATGTAGCCCATCTTCGCCCACGCACTAATACCATAAGCGCTGTTACGCGCGTACGCCATAGCTTAGCTCAGTCTATACATCAATTTTTCCACGAAAGAGGCTTTTTTTGGGTTCATACACCCATCATTACTGCTAGTGACTGTGAAGGGGCTGGAGAGATGTTTCGCATTTCCACCTTAGATTTAATGAATCTGCCAAAACAAGCTGATGGTAAAATTGATTTTTCTAAAGATTTTTTTGGTAAAGAAACTTTCCTAACTGTATCTGGCCAATTAAATGTAGAAGCCTATTGTTTGGCTATGTCGAAGGTCTATACCTTTGGTCCGACTTTCCGTGCAGAAAATTCGAATACTTCGAGGCATCTTGCTGAATTTTGGATGGTTGAACCAGAAATCGCTTTTGCTGACTTAAAAGATATCTGCGATTTAAGTCAAAACTTACTTCGCTATTTATGCAAATCGATTCTAGAAGAAAGAGCTGATGACATGGATTTCTTTAATCAGTTTATAGCACCTGGTTGTATAGAAAGACTTGAACATATTGCTCATTCTAGCTTTGAAATCATGACCTATACAGATGCCATTAAAGCTTTAGAAAAAGCACCTAAAAAGTTTGATTACCCTGTTAGCTGGGGCTTAGATCTGCAATCAGAACATGAGCGCTATTTAGCTGAAGAATTATGCAAAAAACCAGTAATTCTTACGGATTATCCGAAAGACATTAAAGGCTTTTATATGCGTTTAAATGAAGATGGACGAACCGTTGCTGCGATGGATGTTTTGGCTCCTGGAATTGGTGAAATCATTGGTGGAAGCCAACGTGAAGAGCGTTTAGATGTGCTTGATCAACGTATGGATGAATGCAAATTAGATAAAGAACATTATCAATGGTATCGCGACCTACGCCGCTATGGTAGTGTTCCTCATGCAGGCTTTGGCTTAGGATTTGAACGATTGATTAGCTATATTACAGGCATAGGAAATGTAAGAGATGTTATACCTTTCCCAAGAACACCTGGAAATGCAGATTTTTAGCTAAGGTTCGAATATCTCCCTACGCCCTGCGTTACCTCCTCCTTACGCCCCGAGTTACCTCCTACCTACGCCCCGCGATTTATTCGCGGGGTCCAGTTTAGAGCCAATTAGCGGCAATAAAACTCAGTTATAAAATAGACTTCCGCTTAACCAAAACATCGCCTGGATACCGCGGACAAGCCGCGGTACGTAGGGAGGGTGGTAACGAGCAAGCCTTTACGTAAGCTAGAGAAAACGAACAAAGCGCTGAACGTATGAATAGAAAAAACAGCCCTTTTTGGTTGAATTTTTATTTATTCAACAAAGCCCCTTGTGGGCAAGGATGTCCGAAGGATAGGAGGGAGGGAGAAAGGCAGAATGTAACTTAAGATTTATAACTTTTAGCTCAAATCTAATTTAGGTAACACAAACGGTAACGTTCAGGTTCATGAAAAAAGGAATGTATTTGCTACTCTCGATGTTTATGTGATGACTTTGAGCTCCTTACGAGAGGGGTAATCCTCTTCATTTAATACCCAACTACTAAAAAACTTATAGTTGCTTTTATCGCTAAGCCGTTTTAGTCTGTTTATTTAGCTTGCCTTTTTTAGCTTTCAATATAACCATTGAAAAGGGAAAGATGATGCTTAAACGTGATATTTCTAGAACCAACGTGTTGATTGCAGCAGCAGGTGGAATGGTTGGCTCAGGCTGGCTTTTTAGCCCCTTTATTAGCGCACAAATAGCAGGTAGCAATGCTTTAATTAGCTGGATTATCGCCTCTTTATTTATGTTTTTTATAGCACTGCCACTTTGTGAACTAGGAGCAATGTTCCCTATTTCTGGCGGCATGACTAATTATCCAAGCTTTACTCACGGTAGAGAGGTTGGTTTTTTATTTGCCTGGACATCATGGCTTTCTTACGTCGTTATGACGCCCATTGAAATTCAAGCCATTTTACAATATTCAAGCCATTTCTTTCCGGCCTTGCTCGTTAAAAACTCTAATGCGTTTACGCTATCGGGGATAGGTTATGTTTTTGCTGTTGGCATTATGATTTTCGTAGTCTTGCTTAATTCCTATGGCATTAAAATGCTTGCTGAATGTAATAAAATAGCCAGCATTATCAAATTTTTAGTTCCCTCTATTGCGATTGTTGCTTTATTTTCTGTATCCCCTTCTATGGCCAATATTAATATTAATCTTTCAACCAAAGAAGCCTGGGTGCAAATTTTTACAGCCCTTGCGGCAGGTGGTGTTGCCTTTGCTTTTACAGGCTTTCAGAACGGTTTAATGTTAGCAGGTGAAGTTGAAAATCCACAAAAAAACATCCCTATTGCCATTTTAGGTGCAGTACTTATCGGCTTTGTATTATATTTTTTATTGCAATTAAGCTTCTTAGTGGCTATCCCACAAAAATATATTGATCAAGGCTGGCAAAATTTAAGCTTCCCTGGAGATAGTGGTCCTTTAGTTGGTTTAACTCTTTTATTGGGTTTAGGTGTTATTGCCTTGCTTCTCATGCTTGATGCAGCCTTTTCGCCCTTTGGCACGACTCTAGTTTATACCGCTGCAACCTCTCGTATTCTCTATGGCATGGCTTTAAATAACCATCTTCCGCAATTTTTTGCTAAGTTAAATAAACATAAAATTCCTTATATAACCTTGTATGCTAATTTGATAGCTGGGCTTTTTTCTTTTTTACCCTTCCCGGGCTGGCAAAAAATGGTTGCCTTTCTCTCGTCTTGCAGCATTCTTTCCTATGGAATTGGCCCCATCTGTTTATTAGCAATGAGACAATTACAACCAACGCGTAAGCGCCCTTTTCGTCTCGCTTCAGCAACCTTGATTTCGCACATCGCTTTTTATATTTGTAACCTGATGCTATATTGGTGCGGGTTTGATACTCTGTGGAAGCTAGACTTAGCTTTATTGATAGGCTTTATGATTAGTTTAAGCTACCAAAAAAGAAGCTTAAGAGATTGTAGCAATAGTTTATTTTGGTTTATTTTCTACATGGCCTCTATGCTACTAATTTCTTATCTTGGATCTTTTGGAGGTAAAGGCATTATTAGTTTCCCTAATGATCTTATTTTAATTTTGCCCCTTAGTGTTATCATTCTATTACTATCGCAAAAGGTGTTAGTCTCTGAACAAAAGATAGATGAATTAACTTCAAATATATCCTTGGCGGAGGTTGCTGAAGGGTGATTACCCGTCATTGCAAGCCCTGGCTTGTAATGACGATATTTTTTAAGTTTATATTTATATAGGTTAACTATGTCAGTTTTTTTAGATATGCTACTTCACTTAGATACTTATCTTTTAAGTTTTATTAATAGCTATGGTGTATGGGCCTATCTTGCATTATTTCTAATTATTTTCTGTGAAACAGGTTTTGTAGTTACACCTTTCCTACCAGGCGATTCACTACTTTTTGCAGCGGGAAGCATTGCTGGTTTGAATACAACCTCTATCAAAATTTTGCCCCTTTTTATTTTATTATTTTTAGCCTCTATTCTTGGCAACCAAGTTAATTATTTTATAGGTCGTTTTTTAGGACCAAAGGTTTTTTCGGCTAAAAACTCTTGGTTTTTTAATAAGAAACATTTGGATGAAGCGCATAGCTTTTATCAAAAACATGGCGGAAAAACGATTATCTTGGCTCGTTTTCTTCCTATCCTACGCACCTTTGCCCCCTTTGTTGCAGGTATAGGGGCAATGAATATATCCACATTCAGCTTTTATAACCTCATAAGCGCTCTACTTTGGGTTGGAAGCCTGTTGGGCGCTGGTTATTTCTTAGGATCTATTCCTTGGGTAAAAGACAATTTTACTTTAGTGATTTATGTGATTGTGGCTCTATCTTTACTTCCTGGTATTTTTGTTTTTGGCTATAAAAGATTAGCCGCCTAAATTTTATTGCCATTATTTAACAGAAAGATTAAAATTTAACCTTTTCATTTCGAAAGAAGGTTTTATGTTTGCTTTTTTTAATTTAATTTTTTCTAGAAAAACACTTCGGTTAGGCGATTTTCTGAAAGGTTTTACCGATCTTTATTTAACCTTAAATAATCCGAATGTCTATAAAAATGAGCGAATCGTCGATATGTTAAATTCGCTTTACACAGCCTATCAATTAAAAGATGGCAAATATGATAACGCTGCTTTTTTTGCCTTAATAACCAATACAATAAGCGCTAGCTTTTTTTTACATGCTCTTTTAAATGATAGCTCATACGAAAAATTAGAAGCAGGATTAACTATTTTTAATAATATAATTAACATCATTGTGATTTTAGAAAAGGAAGAAGAAACAGCAAGAACAGTAATAGTAGCAGCAGAAGAAGAAGGCAGAGTTGCTAATGCTAACGCCCCTTCTTAGCATCCTTATCTAAATTCCTCAAAAAAGCCATTTTCTCAGCGATTTTAGTTTCCAAACCACGAGGAACTGGCTTATACCATTGCGGTTCATTTATTCCCTCAGGGAAATAATTTTCTCCTGCTGCATAAGCATAGGGCTCGTCATGGGCATAGCGATATTCATTTCCAAAACCTAAATTTTTCATTAGTTTAGTTGGTGCATTTCGTAAATGTAAGGGGACTTCCCTTGACTTGTCTTTTTTAACAAAGGCCATTGCTTTATTAAAAGCCATATAACCCGCATTGGATTTAGCAGCCACAGCCATATAAATAATAGCTTGTGCTAGAGCAAGTTCGCCTTCTGGTGAACCTAAGCGCTCATAAGTAAGTGCTGCTTCATTGGCTATTTGCATTGCCTTAGGATCAGCTAAACCAATATCTTCCCAACTCATACGAATAATACGTCTAGCAAGATAATAAGGATCAACACCACTATCTATCATGCGACAAAACCAATAAAGGGCTGCATCAGGATTCGAGCCTCGTACTGATTTATGTAAAGCAGAAATCTGATCGTAAAACTGCTCACCCTGCTTATCAAAACGCCTGCTGTTAGTACTTAGCGCATTTTTAATCAGCTCAACATCGATTGTCTCTTGATGCTTAACTTCAGCCGCTACTTTGCTTTGCTCTAATAAATTAAGTAAACGCCTTGCATCGCCATCAGCATAACTAATTAAAAAAGTAATTGCCTCATCTTCAAAGCTTAAATGAGGGAAATACTCTGTTCTCGCACGCTCTAAAAGGCTCTTTAAGGCTTCATCATCTAAGGCTTTTAATACATAGACCTGCGCTCTTGATAATAGAGCTGAATTTACTTCAAAAGAGGGATTTTCAGTTGTCGCACCAATGATGGTGATTAGACCTGATTCAGTAAAGGGCAATAAGGCATCTTGCTGTGCCTTGTTAAAGCGATGAATCTCATCGATAAAAAGAATAGTTTGACGATTTTTTTCGAGGTTAAGCTTTGCCTCTTCAATAGCGGCACGAATATCTTTAACTCCAGAAAAGACAGCAGATAAGGCAATCCATTCACAATCAAAATCCTTAGCACAAATTCGGGCAATTGTGGTTTTACCAACCCCTGGGGGTCCCCATAAAATCATTGAATGAGGAATCTTCGCTTCAAAGGCAACTCTTAAGGGCTTACCTTCCGCTAATAAATGCTCTTGCCCAAGCACTTCATACCAGTGCTTAGGTCTTAATAATTCGGCTAAAGGGCTTTTAATTTCATTCATTGCTCAACCACATCAGTACCCTTGGGCGGCTTAAATTGAAATAAGCTTTTGGCAACATTAGGGTTTAATTTTATCTGGCTTAAATCAACTATTGTGTGCTGCCCAAGCTGGTCATCCATCTCAAGTGAAGTTAATACATCATTTTGGAATACCAGTTTTAAATGTTGAAAATTCGCTTTGTTGGATTTTGCGTTTAAATCAAAAATTTCTTTTTGACCATCACGCTTTGCTCTGACATCAAAATCATCAGTCACTTTATTATTATAGCCACTTAAAAATAAGGCAGCAGTTCCACCTAAACTTTTATCCTGCTTTTTCACTGTAACTTGCTCAAGCTCAACATCATAAATCCATAATTTTTTACTATCAGCGACCAGAATTTGCTCCATAGGTTCTTTCGTATGCCAACGGAAAAGGCCAGGTCTTTGTAAGGCCATAATCCCTGTTGAATTAGAAATTTCCCTTTTTTTATCTTTTACCACCTGCTTAAAGTTGGCGGTTAGGCTATGCATTTTATTTAGTTTAGTTTGCAACACATCGGAGTCACTCTGGCAAAAAGTGGCCTTCATCAATAGGAATAAACTAATAAAAATAATTTTTTTCATGTTAATCCTCAACTAAGGTGGACACTAAAACTTCTCTAAAACCGCCCTCAAGCGGACCTACAATCCCTGTTCTTTCCATTTCTTCTACTAACCGTGCTGCTCTATTATAGCCAATTTTAAAACGGCGCTGGACAGCAGAAATACTGGCCTTTCTTGTTTGAATAACAAACTCTACCGCCTGGTCATAAAGTGCATCAGAATCTTCTGTTTGTTGTTGAGAAGAAGACCCCCCTTCATCACCAAAGCCACCCTCTCCATCGCCGATAAGCTGAGTGATTTCATCAATATATTCAGGCTCGCCTCGAGAACGCCAATCATCTGCAATACGGTGCACTTCCTGATCATCAACATAAGCGCCATGGACACGCAAGGGTGCTCCTGTACCTGGCGCTTGATATAACATATCACCATGACCAAGTAATTGCTCAGCACCTTGTTGATCAAGAATAGTACGTGAATCAATTTTAGACGATACTTGGAAAGAAATCCTGGTGGGGATATTCGATTTAATAAGCCCTGTTAAAACATCCACAGAGGGCCTTTGCGTTGCCAAAATTAAATGGATACCAGCAGCCCTTGCTTTTTGCGCAATACGCGCAATTAACTGCTCTACCTTCTTACCTACCACCATCATCATATCAGCTAATTCATCAATGAAAACGACAACATAAGGCAAAGTTTCTAATAGAGGAGGTTCCGTATCCATAGAATCAATTGGCTTCCAAAGAGGGTCTTTAAGCTCATCACCAGAGGCTTTTGCTTCTTTTACTTTGGTATTAAAACCTGCAATATTCCTAACTCCTAAAGCCGCCATCAAACGGTAACGCCTTTCCATTTCACCCACACACCAGCGAAGTGCTGAAGCTGCTTCTTTCATATCGGTAACAACAGGGGTTAATAAATGAGGAATACCATCATAAACCGAAAGCTCTAACATTTTTGGGTCAACCATGATAAGACGTACGTCTTCAGGTGTAGATTTAAAAAGAAGGCTTAAAATCATGGCATTAATACCCACTGATTTACCTGAGCCTGTAGTACCAGCCACTAATAAATGAGGCATTTTTGCTAAATCAACCACCATGGGATGGCCGGCAATATCAACGCCTAAGGCAAGCGTTAAGGGTGAATTAGCTTGTTGATATACATCGGCAGCCAAGACTTCTTTTAAACGAACCATATCCCTTATTTGGTTCGGTAATTCAATACCTACTACCGTTTTACCAGGGATAACCTCAACCACCCTGACTGAAGTGACGGATAAGGAGCGTGCTAAATCTTTTGAAAGAGCTGAAAGTTTACTAACCTTAATACCTGCTGCTAATTGTAATTCAAAACGAGTAATTACGGGTCCAGGATGGACTGCAACCACTTCTGCCTGAATGCCAAAATCTAATAAATGTTGTTCTACTTGACGTGATAAGGTTTCAAGTTCTTGATGAGTATAACCACCTAAAGCTTTGCCTGGTTGCCCCTCATCTAATAATTGTAAAGACGGTAAATCACCTGAGATGCTAGTATCTACTTTGATTTTTGCTTCTTTTTTAGGTTTTTCTACTAAAGGCTCAGGTTCAATAATCTTAATTGAAGGCGGAATTATCTCTGATTCCATTAAAAGACTTGGACTTAAAACAGGCTTAGGAGCTTGTTCTTTTTTCGACGGTTTGGTGGGCAGAGGTGCTTCATTTATTGCTGCTAAAGATGGCCTTTTTTTAGCCGAAAATTCTTTTTGTTCTTCTTTATTTGCTTTAATAGTATCTAGCTTTTGTCTTATATAAAAATAGGTGGTTTTTAAAAAATGAAAGCTATGATTAGCTAGGAAAAGCGTATAAAACCCTAAGGTTTCAGTAAAATGAATCCAGGAAAGGCCTGTTAATAAAGTAACACCCATTAAAAATAGGGTAAGTAAAAATAAAATAGCGCCTTTTAAACTTAAGGCATATTCAAAACCAGCTGCAACAAAATGGCCAATAAGACCACCTGCCGAGCGATAACTATCAACTGCATTCTTTTGAAATTCAAAATCCAATAAGCCACAACCACTTATGATTAATAAAACAAGCCCTGTTGAACGTAAAAAAAGGGCATGTTTATTAATTGATGCAAAGGTTTTTTGTTCTTTCAAGACAAACCAAGCAACATAGGCTACAGTAAAAGGAAGGAAAAAAGAGAAATAACCAAAGCAATAATAAAGGCTATCAGCAACGTAAGCACCAACTTGCCCACCGGCATTAGCGATTGCAGCTTTATTTAAACCAGGATGCGTCCAATTAGGGTCGCGAAGGTCGTAAGTGCTTAAAGCAAGTAAAACAAATAAGGCGATAGAAATAATAAAGATAAAACCGCCTTCTGCGATACGCTTATTAAAGAAATGAGGTGCAGTTGACTTAGTTTTACTCGTTTGATTGCTTTGTTGTTGTTTTCCCATGGCTCTTTCAAGGTTATTTTGTCATAATAACCGGCATCTTAACACAAATCATGAGGAAGACGGATATGAGTAATCATCATCGTCTGATTATTTTAGGTTCAGGCCCTGCAGGCTATACTGCAGCAGTTTATGCAGCTCGAGCTAATCTGAATCCTGTTTTAATTACAGGCATGCAGCCTGGTGGCCAATTGACCACAACAACCGAGGTTGATAACTGGCCTGGGGACGTGGAAGGTTTACAAGGCCCTGCTCTAATGGAGCGTATGCAGCAGCATGCTGAGCGCTTTGAAACCAAGATTATTTTTGATCATATTACTAAAGCCTCTTTAGATAAACGGCCCTTTGTTTTAGAGGGTGATAGTGAAACTTATACCTGCGATGCCTTAATTATTGCAACGGGTGCTTCTGCAAGATATCTCGGATTAGACTCTGAAAAAGCATATCAAGGTCGCGGTGTTTCCGCTTGTGCAACCTGCGATGGCTTTTTTTATCGTAATAAACATGTCTGTGTTATCGGTGGTGGTAATACCGCAGTTGAGGAAGCGCTTTATCTATCTAATATTGCAGCCTCCGTTACCTTGATTCATCGTCGTGATAGTTTGCGCTCAGAAAAAATTCTTCAAGATAAACTTTTTGAAAAAGCTAAATCGGGTAATGTTAAATTGTTATGGCATCATACTTTAGAAGAAGTACTTGGTGATAAAATGAAAGTAACTGGCATTAAAGCTCGCAATGTGCTGGATAACAAAATAACCGAATTAAAATTAGATGGTGTTTTTATTGCTATTGGTCATGATCCCAATAC
>JAIUOG010000043.1 GCA_020161725.1 Pseudomonadota bacterium | reverse complement strand
AAAAATATCGGTATTGAACCAGCCTTCATCTACAACTTGCAAGAATCCAAGCCTTATCAAAGAAAAAACTTTTCAAGAGATTATAACAAGCTGCTCAAAAACAATACTAATTATGTGTTTTAATATATCAGATTTATAAAAATTAAAGTTTGATTCGAATAAACAAATAGTTCTTCTTTTTTTTCATTAAGTTAATTTCTTTTAGTTAATTATTAAATTTTCTTATCAAATAGCATTTTATATCTGTTCTTTTTTACCTTTATAAATAAAAGACTAATAATAAAAATAAAACATTAATGGCGCAAATAAACGTAAGAAATGAAACAGCATTACATATTGCTATCAAAGTTGATAATTATGAAGCATGCGTTAAGCTTTGCGAAAGTGGGGTAAATCTTAATGCTCAGGGCGCAGGGGGAGGTACCCCACTTCATTATTCCCTATCGCCGCCGAAAATTAAAATAATTAGGTATTTGCTTAATCTAAAAGTAAATCTTTTACTATTAGATGAAATAAATGCACCCGCTTTTTTTTATATCACTAGAAACATGGAAATTCCTTTAGATATTTTTGAAACAATAGTTAAAAAATCCAAAGAGCAGGGTATTGATTTTAATACGATGCGGTTTTCTGCTTTTATTGGTGATTTTGTCTGTATGGCATATAAAAGTGGTATTCCAAATGCGCAATGGCTTTTTGATAGACTTCAGGTACTAGCTAGGGCCGGTACGAATTTCAACCAGATAGTTTCATTTGAAAGAGAATGGGCCTTATCTATTGAAGCTAAATCGCCTGGTTTTTTTAAAACGGAATGTAAAAGCAATTATATTTTTGCTGCTAGCATAAAAAGTATAATTGCTTTGATGCTAAATGATAAACTCATGGACCTACTCGACCAAACAACCTCTATTAATCCAACAGTTTCTTTAAGTGAAACACCGCAAATTTTTTTTGCTAAATCAGTTAATCAGGCTAGTTCAAGCAAGGGGGATATATTGGTTCAGGACTGTGATGAGGAAGGACAAACGTTTACACCATCCTGAAAATGATATTGGGGCAAGTCTTTTGTTCAGTGGTATTTCATTTCGATAATATTAATTTGATGAAATACCATTGAACAAGTCTCTTAATTAGCTTTAACTAATCAAAACTTTAACTCCAGGATGTTTTTTTACCCAATTAGCTACGTATTCAATATAATTATTTTTACCAACAGCAACACAGCCTCGTGTAGAGCTAGGTAAGTTATTTAACCACCGAAATAAAATCGGTGATTGAGTAGGGCCATGAATACCTACATCTCTACCTGTATATCCTGAGGCTAATTGCTTTGAGGTTGGGTAGAGAATAGGAATAAAAACATTATATTGTTTGGATTTCCTTGGATAAGCTAATCCGTATAATCCGGTAGGTGTTTTATTGTCTCCCATTTGTTTTTTGCCCATGCCGTTGTAACCTAAAGCCACTTTAAATGACTTAATAACGTTACCATGCTGGCATATATTTAAGGTTTGTTTTATAGAAATTACATTAATTCCATTTTTAAGTGGGCAAGTCTCTGTGTTAGCAAGTAAAATAGGGGGGCATAAACTAGAAAATATCAATAGGATTGTTTTTAATTTCATATATGAAGGCAAATATTATCAATAATGGCCTATAATTATCCCATTATATTAACTTTGTTCCTAGATTTTTAAACGAAAATTTTATCACCAGATAGAGAGCTGCTAAGTTTATTTTATCTATCAATCAGTTGTGCTCTAGCCAGGCGTCAAATATATCTAAGGCAGGCTTAAACCAAGGGGTAAATTGTTCTGGTGATTTTTTTAACCAAGCATAGACTTCGGGCAAAGTTACCCATTTTGCTGCGTTAACCTCGCTTTCATTAAAAGGAATAGTTTCATAGTCTGTGGTACCTACTAATACGGAGTCTAATTCATTTTCAAAGAAACCATGATCTAATACAGCAACATAATGAAACTGGCCAATTAAAGTTAAAGTCGATTTTATACCCATCTCTTCTACCAAACGGCGTTCTCCAGCAGGGATAATGCCTTCTTTAGGCAAAGGATGAGAGCAGCAAGTATTTGTCCAAAGTCCTCCACAATGATATTTAGAGAACTGTCGTTGTTGTAATAATATCTCAATTTGACCTTTATTCTCTCTATGAATAATTACCGAAAAAGCTCTATGCAACATTGCAAATTTATGCGCTGCCATTTTATCCATCGTACCGATAGCTTCATCATTTGGGTTAACGAGTACTACGAGTGGATTATCGTCCATATTGACCTCAGTTAATTAAGATTGTTTGAAAATTTCTTTGTACAATATAGCGTGATAAATTTTCTAATCACTCGCTATAACAATTTACCTTTTTTTGCAGTTTAATGCGTCTTGATATAGCTCATCTCGCGTTTTTCCATGGAGTATCTGAAAGCAGGTAAATCATCACGAATGAACGTGAATGCATGGATTAATTCTACAGCAACACAAATATCAAGTAAAACTTCACTGTCTGCTTTTAGAGTTTACCTAAAGCAGTAATAAAGGCTGAGCGAAGATATTTCTGCCATTTAAAGCAGTACTCATAGCCGCATCTGGATTTTCTGGGCTTGTAGTTTCTTGCGGTAAATATTTATTTAGAGCGGTATTTACTGAGGCCTTACAATTTAAAATATAATTTTTTATGTCCATGTTTATGCCTTTGCTCACCATTAGTTTTCAGTATAGATAGGTGGAGCGCAAAAAACAAACCATCTATATAGATAGTGAACTATAATTGCATTAGCAAATTAATTATCAAATTTTATAGATTCAAAAAGAAAGGGGCTTTTATGCAAGCGAAACCTATTCACACTGATTCTAAGTTAGAGCATGAAATTTCAATGCTCTACGATGCAATTAAAAAACATTTAAACAGTGATTTTTTAAATAAAAAAACACCCCCAGAAAGAACAAAAATACTAAAACTAAGTGAAGAAGTGACTTTTGAGGTTAGTAAGAGAGCCCATCAATCCTTTATTCGTACCCAACGCATATTGCCCATTTCACTTGTAGTTTCTGGGGCAGCTCCATTTTGTAGTGTCAATTCACTCACATTAATGGTTAACATAGGTCTTTGGCTCTTTTGTGTGGATGATTTTTTTGATGAAAAATTAGTAAATAAAAAAGAACTGAATCATTTCATTAATGATTTCCTGAATATCCTCGAGGGAAATCATGAAAATCTAAAAGATAAAAATGAATTAAATTATATTTTACAAAATACCTATCATAGCTTAAACCAACACCAATCATTTTCTCTACTAAAGAAAGAATGGTCTAAAAGCATTGAAACTATTCTGAATGGCATGCTTGAAGAATCGAAATGGTTTCTTAATTTCAAGAAAAAAAATTACGATTTATTGCCAAGCTATGATGAATATGTGGAAATAACACGCTACACCAGCGGTGTGCCAACCTATATTTGGAGTATGTTAATCGTCATTAATGATGATTCTATCGCATCCAATATTGCCTATTTACAACAAATGGAAAAGTTATCTTCTACCTGTATTCGATTAGCTAATGATATAGAAAGTGCTGAGCGCGAGAAAAAAGAAGGAAAAATTAATACGCTGACTATTCTTAGCTTGGAATTAGAAAAAGGGGGTATGTCTAAAGAATCAGCGGAGATAGAATCCCAAAAAATCGTACTCAATAATTTATCTCAATGCCTAAATGATCTAAAAAAATTAAGAAACCGTACACAAACAAAAACTGGTCTTGCTGAATCAGTAATTGATGATATTGCCATTTTCACTTGCGAATTTTATAGAAATTTTGACTTTCATACTTTTAATAATTCACTTGCTTGAAGAAGGATAGCTTACTTAAAAAACTGGAATTAATTTAAAGCTTAAATCTTTAGGTGGTATATCTTCCCATAAGCTAATAACATGTCCACCAAAACCTGCTCCAACAATTTTGCAGGAAAGAGCTGCTTTTTTTAATTCAATAAGATGGTCATTAAGTTTAGGTGAGACAAGATCCCATTCATAGAAGCATTCGTTTCCAAGGTTGAGCGCAGCAGAAAGTAGAGGTAATCCTTTTTTTGATTCTTGCTCTAATGCTTGTTTAACAAGTATGGCTGAGTAAGACATTTTATCATCAATAGCCTCTGCTTTAACCTTATCTTTTTCTCTTAATCTGTTTACTTTTTTAATACAGCTTTCACTAAAACTACTTTCCCCTGAACTGGAGATATATAAATTAGGCTTCCAGTTCATAGCAAGAGGGGCAATTTCTCTATTTGAAAAATATTGAATGATGTTTTCCGACATGACACCAGCGATATCCAGCCCACTACTTTTTCCATGGAAACCGTCTTCTAAAGTTACAGCAAAATCAAATAATTGCGAGGCGGGAAGAATCCCATAATGAACAGCCCATTTAGCAACAGCAACGCATAGAGCAGCTGAAAAGCCAAGCCCTCCGCAGGGAGGAATCGTTGATTTGATATCAAAAAAACCAGTTAAATTAAAAATATCTTTATCAAGAAGCTCAAAGGCTCTTCGAATTACAGGCCAGAGGATGATCTGCATGGAATTAATTCCATCACCTGAAATAGTATGCAGTGTTTTAATATTGTTATCAGCAGTGTATGTTAGGGACAATTGGTATTTATTAAAAGGCACAACAATAGCATGTCCACGCTGCAAAATCGTATGCTCGCCCGCTAGGATGCATTTTGCTGGTATCTCTGCACTAAAACTCATTTTGTTCTCTCTTCCTGTAGCTTGGTTTTTTTAGTATAGATTAAATTTTATTTAATTATTTTTAATTTGCACAAAATTAGTGGTTGTCTATAATTTAAACAAACAACTTGCCTGGTTTATCATTATGGAATCGAAACAAGTAGGAATTTCTTCAATTGGTATTAGTTTTCCATCACTTGTTATGTCAGTAGAAGAGCTTGCTAAATTACGTAATGTCGATCCGGAAAAATTTCTAACAGGATTAGGTTGTAAGCAATTTTCCATGTGTTCTGAAAAAGAAAATGTAATTACTCTTGCTACTAAAGCAGCTGAACGCGCGTTATCTCGTTGGGGAGGTAAACGCGAAGATATTGGCTTAATTGCAGTAGGCACAGAAAGTGCTGTTGACATGAGTCGTCCTTTAAGTGCTTGGGTAGCTGATGAATTAAATTTAAAGGGGAACATTCGTTCTTATGAAATTAAACATGCTTGTTATGGTGGAACACTAGCTTTGAAGCAGGCGGTTGAGTGGAAAATGGCAGGAGCCTGTAATAATAAAGTGGCTTTAGTGATTGCTGCAGATATTTCTCTCTATGCACAAAATGATCCGGGAGAGCCAACTCAAGGTGCGGGTGCAATCGCTATGATAATTGATGATAAGAACCTTATTGCAGAAATCGATGTTATTTCTTATCCATGGTCTAAACCCATTTTTGATTTTTGGCGTCCAGTGGGTACCGAATTTCCTTTAGTGCAAGGGGAAATAAGTTTGGATGCATATAAAGAAGCCGCGCTTTTTTGTCATCAAGAGTTAATTAATCGCTATGGTTTAAAACAACATAATGACATGTTTGCTTATCATTGTTTTCATGTCCCTTTTCCAAAAATGGTGAAAAAGGCAGTGCAGCATATATTTAAAGCATATGAGTGGAGTGATGAACAAATCGATGCTTATTTTAAGCAACGAATTGAGCCTACAATGGAATGGAATAAATTATCAGGTAACTCTTATACGGCGAGCCTTTGGATTGCCGTGGCAAAAACGTTAACTTTACTTGAACCAAAGCAGCGATTAACTGCTTTTTCTTATGGATCAGGATGTGGTGCTGAATTGCTTACCTTAAAGGCTTGGGACGATGTTTCCAAAAAAGGATGGGCCGATGATGTCCATCAGGATTTTCAATCAAGAATAGCTATTGAATTACAAGATTATGAAAAATTAAGAAATAAAGCAGGTGCTTATGCTCATACAGCAAGACGCGAATGAATTAGTTAGCTGGAAAATACCCACCAAAACATTTCTGTTAGGAGAATATGCCGCACTTGCAGAAAAATCAGCCATTATATTAACGACTTCACCTTATTTTGAAGTTTCACTAATAGATAGGGAGGGGTTAGTGGGTATTCACCCATCCTCCCCAGCAGGTTTATTGTGGCAGAAAAATAAAATAACTGGGCATGGCCTCCTATGGAAGGATCCTTATCAAGGAATTGGTGGATTAGGTGCTTCAAGTGCCCAATTTCTTGGCAGTTATTTGGCAATTTGTTATCTAAAAAATCGATTGCCTAGCTTAGAAAAAATGATTGAAGCTTATTATGAAAGTGCTTGGTTAGGCAAAGGTTTAAAACCAAGTGGTTATGACGTCATTGCTCAGTCACAATTTGGCCTTGTTTATATCAATAAAGAAAAAAAATTGATAAAAACTTATAGATGGCCTTTCTCTGATCTTAGATTTTTTCTAATTCATACAGGCGTTAAGCTTGCAACTCATGAGCATTTACAAACGACTGTGCTTCCTCAGCAAATGGATAATCTAGACGATTTAGTTGATGAAGCAAAACAGGCTTTTATGAGTAGAGATTCAGCGCAATTGATTGAGTCGATTAACCGTTACCATCAGCAATTAATGGAGTTAAACTTAGTTGCTCCACATAGCCAAGAGCTTCTTGCGCGTTTAAGGGCTTTTCCAGAAGTGATAACTGCTAAAGGATGTGGTGCTTTAGGGGCTGATATTTTATTGGTTCTTGTTGCAAAGAATGATGCAAAATCCCTTAGAAATCAATTGAATTTGCAAAAATGGAAGATATTAGCAGAAGAGGAAAATTTAACCGATAGTCATAAAAATTCGCTTATAAATAATTTGCAAGGCAAGATCTCATAATGTTTCTAATGAACTATATCTACTTGATTCCTAAAAGATTTGCATTTAAAGAGCAAATTTTTTGAAAGTGATTTAAAGGTAAATTGCAGCTATGGATAAAATCCATACTTTGTTTTAAATTTTCATAGGGATAATCTGTTGCTAACATAATTTTATCTTCGCCCATCACCTTTAGCGTATACTCAAGTAAGGGTTTGGAAAATCGTCCACTCGTTGTTACATATAGATTTTCCAGAAGTACTTGCGATGGAGTTCGTTTAATAGCGGGCCTTTCCTTAATAAAGCCTTTTAATTTAGAAATGCTCGGATTTGAATAAGCCCAATCAATCCTGTCAGGAATCAAAAAGGGTAGGGTTTCTCCCATGTGCCCTAGAATGATGGTTAATTTAGGGAATTCATCAAAAACACCAGCATAGATCATTCGTATTAAACATAAGGCCGCATCAAATTGAAAACCTAATGGCGGGCCACCTAAAGCAAAGCCATATTTTCCAAATTCTTGCATTAGTGGCGTAGTAGGATGCAGATAAATAGGGATGTTTAAATTTTCAGCCGCTTCTAAGAGTGGCCAATATTTTTTATTATCTAAATAATCGCCCTCACCAAAATTAGAATGAGTTAACCAACCTACAAAACCTAATTGATTTACAGTTCTTTCTAATTCATTGATTGCAGATTTTATCTCGTAGGGAGAAATTGCAGCAAAACCTCTAAAACGAGTAGGAAATTTCTTGATAGTTTCGAAAAGAATATCATTGAGTTCTATAGCAAAGGATTGTGCGCTATGAAAATCAGGTGTAAATTCATCAACGCCTGGTGATGAAAAACTTAAAACTTGCATATCAAGTCCTGCTTCATCCATCACTTTAATGCGCTTTTCACCTAAGTCACATAAAGTATCAATAAATTCATTCGTTTGAAAAAGTGAAATATTCTTTGTAAATTGAAGTGAATAAGCATCTTTTGCTTTTTTAATAAAAAGCGGAAAATCTTTTCTTGTCGACAAATAATCAAACACAGCACGCGTATAAAAATGGGCTTCTAAATCAATTGTCTTCATTTTACATCCTTGTCAGATAGTTTATTGCAAGTTGCTGGTTTGGATTTCAATTTGATTGATTTTAATAAGGCTGAACGCAAAATTTTAGCATTCTCAAATGTTGAACCAGACCAAAATCCTGTAGCGCAACTTGAAGAGTCACAAGCACCACCAAAGGTAAAAAAAGCCTGTGTATTATCAATTTTACATTGGCATAACGCCCGTTTTTTATTTTGCGGATCAACTGTGCATGGCATATCGACGCAATTAGCCCAAGGCATTCCCTTAGGACAGCTCATTGATGTTTTTGTTTCAAATTGGGCAAATGAAAAGGTTGAAATAATTGTTTGTGTTTTATATTTATTATATGCGGGTTTTCTCTTTTCGCAGTTTGTAAAACCAACACTTAAACCATTTTCTCTAACGCATTCACAGATGGCTTCACTCGGGTTTTCGGGTATTGGAATACAGCGAGCAGAAGTACAAAGTGCATAGGGTTGGTTACATATTATAGGGTTTGTTGATTGGGCATTAAGGCTTAAAAAAAAGAAAAAACAGCCAAAGAAATAGGCTAAGCTTTTAATTGAAAAATCCATTTAAAATATCCTTGTTTTAAAAGTCTATTATTTTTTAAATCATTCCATTAGGTAAATTGATTTTAGCTGATTAAAAATAATTTCGCATTAATGCTAATTTAATGGTTATTTATTTGTGGAATGTTACCCCTTGATTTGGATATCGCGGACAAGCTCTCAGGGCTTGTCCGCGATATCCAGTAGTTTCATATGATTGAGAGAAACAGAGAAGTCTTTTAGAAAGACATTTGGGTTAGTTTGCCGTTGTTCAAATGACTTGCTCCACAGCTACAGCGATTGTCTGCTTGGTTCATGCGAAGCAACTGCTTCAACTGCTAGGCTTAATTCCCTTTGATATTCTGTTTGTAGAACTCTACTTAACATTAGAGACCACTCACCCGCAATATTAAACTTTTCAATTTTTGCAACAACAAAATTTAAAAGCATATCTGTCATTTCTTCTATCAAAATGACATCAATTTCAGCAAAAATTTTGAATTCATTATCAAATATTAATAAAAATTTCTTTTGTGCTTCTTTTATGTCAACAATGGATGTAGGTAAATTATCTATACATGTTGTTGATAAGAGTTTTGAATATTGTTCCAAAGCTATTTGTCTTCTCTTGCGAAGGTAGCTCAAAGTAGGATTGATTTCTAAAATATCCTTATCAAGCCGGCTCTTAAATTGCTCTAACGATGGTGAGTTTAAAATTCTTTTCAAATTAGCTGTAGGCGAATAGGTGTGCTCACATAAATAAAAAAAATCAGCAGTGAAAGCTAATAATTTACTTAAACAGTTAACGTCAGAAGTCAATGTAGATATTGATTTCATCGCTTTAATAAAAGCACCCATTTTTCCTAAATGAGTATGAGATGGCAATTGATCCAGTTGAGTCGGTTTCGCTGTAAGAGTTGATTCAAATAATGTTGAACTTTGGGAGATAGGGGCTGGAGGATTAGTTTGTGTGCTAGAGCCTGATTTTGCAGAAGCCAAGGGAATAGTTGTTTGTATGATATGAGTGAGGGGTGTGCTTGCACTCTGTGTTGTTGTGGTTGTACTTGCCATGGGAGTTCTTACTACAGAGCCAGTTGCACCTTTTGGTTGAGATAGATAGCTTGCAGACCCACTAGATTGTTGCTGGCAGGAGGGGGCAGACGAGGATTTAGCAATTGGTGCTAGTTTTTTATGGGAGGTAGGGGCTAGAGGATTAGTAAGTGTGTTAGAGCTTGCTTTTTTAGTATGAGTGGGGGTAGTGCTTGCACGGGTTTGTGTTGATGAATTAGCCATACTTGCTATGGAGGCACTTGCTGTAGGTTGAGTTGTACCTGTTGATTGAGATGAATAGTTTGCAGACCCGCTGGATCGTGGAGAGTCGGAGGAGGGGAGTGAGGATTCAGCCATTGGCGCTTCTGTAGATGAGATTTGTATTAGCCATTCGAAAGGAGAAGCTTCTAAGTTTATAACAGGGCTAAGTTTTTTAGCTACGTGTAGGTCTTCATCGCCTTCTTGAATGGCAATCAGAGGGGGGGCTTCAGTTTTATTTTTTCGCTTTTTTGTTCGTGGAGATTTTTCTGCTACTTCCTCTTCCTCCACTTCTTTGGGCTTCTCTACACTTATCTTGGATGAATCAGCGGGTTCCATATTTTGTTCATTGTTATCCTTTAACTTATTTTTTGCCTCTTTAAATATTATTTTAATATCCTCAATTTTATCTTGAATATTTGTAATATTTTTTTGAGCCTGGGCAGTTCGAGATTCACTCTTAATTAAGCTTATAAGCTCCGTAGTAATTGATTCTAATTCTCCAACGGTAGCCTCTCCCAGGGCGATAAGTGATTGGCTTTTTGCATATGTTATCTCATTTTTAGGATATTTAGAAATAACATAATAGGCATAAGTTAGTGCAATTTCACTTTGGATAAAAAATAACTTTTCATATAATATTTTCGTGGGGTTCGCGCTTATTTCTATCTGAATCTTTTCTAAAAAAGCAATATAGTTAATTAAATTTTGAAATGTCCATTTAATTTGTTATTATCGTTCAATTTCCCTTATGACATACTCATTAGACTTTAGAGAGAACGTTTTACGGCATATAGATAACGGAGGCACGTTAGAAGCAGTAAGTAGATTGTTTTCAGTAGGGACAACGACCATAAAAAACTGGAAGCGTTTAAGAGCCGAAACGGGCAAACTAGAGGGTTGTGGTCGTCCTTGCAATCCCTATAAGATAGATGCTGAAGCATTGAAGTTATATATAAGAGAACGTCCTGATGCCTTTCTAAACGAAATAGCTTCTCATTTCGGTGTCACAACCCCTGCAATTCATACCGCAATGAAACGGATGAATATCACTCGAAAAAAAAGATCTCGCTCTACAAAGAACGATGCGCTACCAAGCGCAGCCATTACATTGAAGTAATTGAGCAATTAAATCCTGAAAAGCTCGTCTATGTTGATGAATCAGGAGTAGATGCTTATATGTCCAGAGATTATGCATGGTCTAAAAGAGGCCTGCCAGTGATTGGAGAGCGGGCAGGAAAACGATTTGCTAGAGAAAGTTTTGTTGCAGGATTGATGAACAAACGCATTGTTGCTCCCTTTTGCTATCAAGGAACTATGAACAATGTATTATTCAATTTTTGGTTAAGTAATTTTCTTCTACCACAAATAGGAAGTGGTCATATTGTGATAATGGATAATGCTGCGTTTCACAAATCTCAACATACATCAGAGCTTATTATCGAAGCCGGTTGTGAGTTGATTTTTTTACCTCCTTACTCACCAGACCTTAATCCAATTGAAAAATTCTGGGCTAATTTAAAAAAGAAAATCAAAAATGAGATTACCAACTTTGATTCATTAGCTCTTGCTATTGATTCTGCTTTTAAGGGATCGTTTAAATTTTAATTCACTATATAATTTTTTAATGCGTTTTCAAATTCGCCATTATCAAATGCGCTGTTTGCTGCCTCTATGAAGGGCTCACTGCCTGGGATATAGGTATACATGTTAAACCTCTGGATTAAAAAAAGTGTTATTAAGCTTTCTCGCCTAATATAAAATAGTTAAGTACCTCTAAAAACGAAAACCTAATTCCTTGGCTTTTTGACAAAAAAAACTATGCTCTTCGTCGCTACGCTCTAAAGCAAGCTTTTTTAATTGTTGTTTATCATCTTTTTTAAAAAATTTATTATGGTACGTAGGTGATAAAGCTAGCATTACTTCAGCTTTTTCCCATTGTTCTTGAGAAACTGCATACAGCATAGGGTCTAAATTATCAGAATTGAGCACAGAGAATAATTTTCCTAATTTATACCATTTAGTGTTTTTCTTTAAGGCGATGAAGAGTGCTTTAAAGGCATCAACATCTAAAACATCAATAGCTTGATGGAGAAAAAAATCATCTTGATCATAGGTTAATGGATTCGCTTTTTGTGCGAGCAAGCAAATAATTTCGAGTGCATGTTCTTTGCTAATTCTGTGCGAGCGTAATTTACCGGCTGTTTGATAAGTCTGTAGGGCTGCAATTAGAGGAGAATAACCTGAATGATGTGCTTGTTGGTTAACATTGGCACCATTTTTTACGAGCCATTTAACATTATTGAGCTGCCCTAAATGAATTGCAAGAATTAAAGGAAATAGATGATCAATATCACAGAAACTGAAAAAATTTTTTGGCGATTTTTCTAAAAGAAAAGGTAAATTTATTTCTTCTTTATTGTAAGAAGATTTTTCTAACGATTTTCCTTTAAGGATAGTCAAGCCAATATCTGTACAATAAATAACTTGCTCCTCTGGCTGCTCTGGAAGATTATAAAAACTTAACGTTTTTTTTAAAAGATACCTATGGTAGGAATATTGTGTAATTAAATCTTCAGGTGATAATTCATTATCTGATGGATTTAAAAAAAGTAAATTTTTAGCGTCATCCTCATTATATGTTCCATAATCTATAAGTAATTGTTCGCCTGGTTTTATAGTTCGAGCTGTTATCACATGCATTTCACCGTTGGGTTGTGGTACAAAAAGACAATTTGCTTGGATATCGGAATGATTTGCAAAGCGCGTAAAATTACCCTTGTTTGCTGCATCGATAACTTGCCCTGAAGGAGTGGCCATTGAATAGTTTGGATTAGCCTTTGGATTTGTTTTAAGAAAATCGGCATATTCTTCAAAGGAAAAAAAAATTTCTCCAGTATAAGATCCAATCGTTGTTTGGGCTGGGATTTTACTTTTAGAAAAAAGTCCTTGTCCTCCAGATAGAAGTGAAAGAGGTTTTACTTCTACTAAATCAATTTGATCTGCTTCAGAAGAAATGTAATCTGTAGCCTCCATATATTGAATACCAAGCTTTTTTATGGTCTTTAAATGCTCGCTTTGTTTTCCTTTTTTTTCTTTGTGTGCCCTTTTCATTGGTTTACTAAACAATGAATGTGGGATGTTAGCCAAGTCCTTTTTAAATCTTGAGGTTATAGTGGAAGGCATATGTATTAAAAATTAATTTATTGGTCATATATTTTACTTAAAAAAACAGAAAAATAAAAGCAATTTGATTTTTTTTATTTCATCTTGCTTTTTTTTATTAGCTTATTCTATTTTGATATCGTTTTTATTTTCTTAAATTAAATAAAAATACGCTGATAACGTATAGTGGCTTTATATCCGTGATCTTTAAAGGGAGTAAATCAAACAAGATCCTATCCTTGTTGATATAATGATCTGGGTCTAAAATAATTATTATACAGAATAGGAGTAAAATTGATGAAGCCACAGCGCTTGTTAGCAAAATATGGTCTATTTCAAACGGATACATTAGAAGAAAAATATATTAAATTAAAAGATGCTTTTACTCTTTTATTAGATAGAACAGAAGAGCGCTGTAGAAAGTATTGCGAACACCTGAAGGATCAAGAACGCTACGTTAATGTGTGCACTGAGGCTATTCCTGGATTTACTAAAAAGATAGCTGTGATTGATTCTTCAACTGAGCGTGTGCAATTTGAGTTAGAAAAAATTGATGAGCTTGGCAGTGCAGATAAAAAGATTTCTGCCCTTACAGCTTACGCAAAAGGATTAGCAGAAATACAATTTAATGCATTATTTATGGTAATTTTGTCAGGTGAGTTAAAAAAGCGTTGGCTTCCACTTGCAGAAGAAATAATGCCTGTTGTAGAACCTAATACATCAAATAGTCAAAACTTGATTTGAAAATCAATGAAGAAAGAGCAGGGTCTTGAATTTGCAAAATAACTTGGTTAGAGACCTCACGGCAACAGAGCATAAGGCTCTAACTGTTGTTATATTTCTCAAGTAAATCCATAGTGGCTTTACTTTTGCTCTTAGAGACCAGTCATATGCAGTTTTGCCACTACATTGGTTAGTTCCAATAGCTATTAATATCTTTCTGTACCGATTGTTTTAATAGCTTCATATAATTTTTTTAAATTAATTTATGTTTATAAGTATAAATAGCTTAGTACAGTGAAAATTTCTCAAATTATGCTGGCAGTATCGGCATAATTTGAGAAATTGCGCAATGATGAAAACTTATATTTTATAAGGGCTTTCGAATTGTAATTTTTGTCAAAGAATTGAGTATCAAAAAACGGTCGTTTTTTGATACTCTTTAGGTAAAATCACCACGTTTTAACTCATTTTCTTTACCCCAAAAAATTAAGGTGTCGGATTTGAAATCGGGCTTGATGTAGCCAAATATTTATTTAGATTCTCAACCTGATAACCAAGTAACTTGTCATCATAAGCATTTGGATAACATTCTGGGCCTAAGTTCATGAGAAATCGCCTGATATTAAATATGGCATAGGATAGATCTTTAAACTTACCATCGGTGTGTAACTGAGCCGCGTTTGAAATGCATTCCTTCACTTTGTTTGCAAGGCCTCGTAAATCAAGACGAGCAGCAATTACAACATCTAGTTTTTGAATCACTTCATCAGGGCTTTTACTTTCAAGATTCTCAATATAATCTAATGTGGCCTGTACCAATGAACTGGCCATGCTTTGATGAAATACGGGCATCTTTGAACTAGTTGTTATCTCAGGGACTGAGAATGAGCTGGCAGGTTGCGGTGTATTTGCCATTGATGAGGAACTCGAGGCACTTGCTTTTGAATCAGGGGTTGTCTTTCTCCCATATAACGGTAGTTGTGATTGACGGTGATTTTTAGCAGAGCCATTAGTTGCTCTGAAAAAATTGAGATTATTGTGACTAGCAGCTTGTGGTATCTGGGGCGCTGATGACAAACTTGATGCACTTGTTTTTGAGTCCTTTGTTGGTCTTCTTAAAATGACAATTGGTTTGCTTAAGTCAAGAGTTGTTGACTGCTGTTCTCTAGCAGAACTTGTCTTTGTAATTGGAGCATTAGAAACCTGTTTGGGTCTAATTGATTCCTGTAATTTGCGGTAATTTTCATCATATTCATATGATCTACTGCAAGCTAACCTATGTAAGAGCACTCTTTTTTCAGCGCTATTCGTTTCTTCCAGAATATGGCGGATTAGCTGTAATATTAATTTATTTTGATGGGGAAATTGTTTAGGCAGCATCTCCAGCCATTGGCTGTCTGTTAAGGCAGATAAATACCTAATTCTTGAAGGTTCTAATTGTTTTGTTTGATCAAACTTTTGTAGAACCTTATCCCAGCTATTGCTTTTTTCAAAAAGCTTGTCAATAGAATATTGCATTTTTTGATTCCAAACTTGTTCGCAGTAGTCTGTTATCTCAGCGCCTTGCTCTACTAATAATATAGCTGAATGAAAACAGCCATGTTGACAAGCAAGTTCAAGTGCTGTGCGGTTTTGGCCATTAATTAGCATTGGTTTGTTTAACTCGTCAAGCTCTAAAGAAAGAATACTCTTGGCGAACTCGTGCACGTAGGAGTCGGGGGCTTTGAGCTGTTCTTCTATTTTTTCAAGAGAATCTATGCTGTGTGTTTTTAAAAATTTAAACAACAATGACATAAAGGTTTCATTGCTATTTGAAGCCGATTTTTGAAGCTTAGAAGGAGTGTGTTGTGCTAATGCTGTTTGAGTTTCTAGTGTTTGTTCAACATCAGGGCTTGCTGTGTCCGGCGCTGAAATGGTTGATTGGGAGGAATGGTACGCGGGCTCAAAAGAAGCAGCATTTGTTACCCTTTCCAAGTTTATTTCTGGATTGGATGACGGTTGTATTTTTGATGTTGTATCTGGCTCTGCGGAGGATGCCGGCATCGTTGAATCTATTGACTTTACAGCCGAAACAATTGTAGCCTCTTGAATATTAAAGGTTTGTGGTGTTTCCGATACCTCTTCATAAATTTTTATCTCTTGCTGTATTTGTTTAAAAGCAATTGCATCAGAGGAGGATGGGGATTCATCAACTGGTAATTGAGGAGAAGTGGTGTCGTTCTCGCTGACCTTAGCTCTAGGCTCGGCTCTCTGCGAAATTTGGGATCTGGTTGCAGTGTTTGGTTTTTTTTGCTTTTTTGGTTTTGACTTTCTTGAAGGGAATATGGATTCAACTAAGGAATCAATGTTTTGAGAATAATTCTCAACTGTACTGCAAGCAAGTTTATACAATTCTTGTTTTTCATTAGTTTTGTTAGTGCTTTCCAATGCATTTTTAATTAAGCCTAATAAATCACTAGTATCTTTCTGCCAGGTCGAGGGCAATATCTTGAGCCATAATTCATTGGGTTGCTCGGATAGATATTGAGCTATATAGCGGGGTAATTTTTCTTGTTGACTCAGTACGTTGAAGAGAAGTTGTAAATCTTCTAATAAAGAAGTAGGTGAGTTAAAAATATTCAGTAATTCCTCAAAATTATCGTAGAGCTTTAAATCTAGGATTCGGCGAACCATCGTTTCTTTAGACTTAAGAGTTGCCTTAGCTTCCATTGTTAAGAGCATTAGAGCAGTATCAAAATGTTCATTTAGGCAGGCAATATCAAGAGGTGTTTTTCCAGTATCTTTTTCATTAACGCTTATAAGCCTGTTTAAGCCTGCCTTACTTGAAACTAGGGCTTCTTGAAGCTTATCTTTCATACCCATGCTGGCAAAATAATGCAATTCAAATTCTTTAGTTGGTGGTGTGCTGAAAACAAAAGCGCCTATGGGGAAAAAGCATGTTGCTAGTTCTGTATATCCGGTGATAAGACTAAGCTCTTTTGCTTGATAAGCACTCAAAGATTTTAAAAAGTTAACGACATTTTCTGTTAGACCGAGCTTACTATAAGCCTCTGCCAAGTTGCTTTGGAAATATGCTATCAGCTGTTTAGCAGATGGGTCTTTGCTAGCTATTATTGTTTGAATTATATTGCGCAATATCATTGTAATGGCGGGATAATTGCTTGATTGAATTATGGTGATAAAGGGATTTAGCTCTTCTTGCGGTCCTTTCTCTAACCCTGAGCTGTCGGAAGATGAGGCTTGGGGGGATAGTTCTTCGGATCCAACACCCTCCAATTTTGCCGGCAAAATTGCAAGTTGTTCAAGGGAAAGAGTAGCTCCATTATTTAACAAAAGGTAAACGATATCATAATGTTTATTCCGCATTGCTAAATCAATTGCCGTGAATGATTGTCCATCAATGACAATAGTTGCATTTAGCTGAGCGTCTCTCTTGGATAAAATGCCATCAACCATAGCTTTCATGCCTCGACTAGCGAAAAAATGTAATGGATATTGTTTGTCATCACACAAAACACGATCTATAGGAAAAAAACATATTGCAAGCTTAAAATTATTTGTGGCCAGACAGTATTGCTTTAATAGATTAGCAATCGGAGAACTTAAAAAATCAGACCAGGATTGTTTTAAGCCTGGCTTTGCAAAAGAGGTTTCTAGACCTAATTGCAGCTCTTCTTTTTGTTTTGCAGGACCTCTATCTATTATTTCTTGTAGTAGGCACGCAATAAAAAAATGCTGGTTTGTGCTAATTGCCCAATCAATGGTAGTTAATTCTTGTGAGTCTAAAGTAGTGTAAACGGCCTCAACATAAGTAGAGGAAGTGTGCATTTGTTCAACTAGGGCTTTACAGAACTGGCGCATGCTATCAGGGTTACTGCTGTTTTTTATAATTTCTCCTCTTACTACGTCTTGAGCGGTTTGTTTTAGTGTTTGAACTTGGGTAAACATAATTTTTAACCTATATTGAAAAAGTGGATGGGGTATTGTCTTGCTCGCCAAAGAGTTCATCGAGAGATATTTTCTTTGGCTTAGAGGAGGTTATAGCTGGCGGGTCACCAAAAAGTTGGTCAAGACTTATTCTTGTGATTAGTTTTGTTTGTAAGTATTGTTTGTGGCAATCAACTGAAATCTTAATAAATATTTCTTCATATTGACTAAAATCACTGCCGATGCGGGAGAGAATCATCGCGAGTTCGGTACAATAATCCCCTAACAACTTATAACTTTGATGTTGAGAAGGATTAAAGCTTTTAAAAATGCGATCTATAATTCCTGATAATTCACTATGTTGATTTATTGCAGGATGATTTCTTAAGGGTTCTAAATGGCTAAATAGGGCTGTCATGAGCTGATGGGCTCGGAAATATTGACTTGACCATTTGAGGAGTTGCTCCTCGTATTTTTCGTAAGCAAGACCAGATTTGCTTAACATCTCTGCAATGTCAATGCATTTATCGCCAGCAGCTTTGAGTTTTTTTTGAACTACATAAGTATTAAGTGATTGAAAAGATTGACTTAGATAGCTAAGCAAAGCCAACTGCTCCTGATTATCCTGCTGCTGAAATAGACGCTGGATACTTTCATGAGCACCGCAAGATAAAGGGGTGTTCGTCAATCGTGATTCAATGAAGAATATAATTGCTTCATCACTAGATATGAGGCTGCCTGGTTTTAGCGCTGTTGCTGATTTAGGTTTGGTTTTCTTTGGCATATTACCATCTTTTTGTGCAAAATTATTTCATTTTAACTTGCAATCCTTAAGGAAATCTTAAGTTATTCTATGAGTTTAGGGTTAAAACTTTGTGCCGGACATAAAGAAGAGAATTCATTTACTCGCTGATATATAAGGTATTTTATATACTCTGCCTCGTCTATTCTTTGATTGTAGAAGCAGATCAACTCGCTCCATTAGTATCAATTGTGAATGAGTACTGTGAACGGAGCGATGTTAATTCAGATCTAATGGATAAGTTAGCTTTTT
>JAIUOG010000042.1 GCA_020161725.1 Pseudomonadota bacterium | reverse complement strand
ATTTACATTTCATGAATTTATTAGGAAAATGTATAAAAAGATAAACAAAGAGGAAAATTGTTTTTTGAGTAAAATTAAAAAAGAAATATATGTAATTCTTGACAATGCGAAAATCCATAAATCTAAACATTTTAATGACTCAATATCCAACTGATGATTATCTATATGGCTATTGTTTATTTTCTGCTTATTATTACGCTTTAATGGTTGATGGCTATGGTATTGAACCGCAAAAAGCGATTAGCTATATGCAGCCTACTCAGTCTTCAGATTGGACTATCGGCGTTGTTCTTTTAAATTTAAAAGGGCTTGAGGATTTAAAACCGAAAGTTTGATTCAAAAATATTACTTTAAAATGTCATGACAGAGGGTAGGAATAGCAGTCTTCTCCCTGTTATTCGGCTTTGTTGAATAGATCAAAATTCAGCCAACAAGATCCGTTCTTTCTATTCAGACGTTCAGCGCTTTTTTCCGTGTTCTCTACCCTACGTACCGCGGCTTTCAGGAATAAATCGCGGGGTGTTGCGAAGGGGGAAAAGAATTTATATAACAAAGCCAGGAGAGATAAAAGAGGTGTTTTTTTCTTAAGCATGTCTTAAGAAATTTGAATTATAATTAGTGCTAAGTAGGAATATAGGGGCTATTATGCTAACAGTCGAAGAAGTTAAAAATCAATTAACGACCGCTTGGAACAATTATAACGGTTTGGATACAAAGAATGGTGAGTTAACTGCTGAGTCAATTACTAGTATAAAAGCACTTATAGCAGCAATTAAAAAGATAGATGATAACTCATTCAATGAGAAAGATAAAAATGAACTTCGTGGTTTTGTTAATACAAATAAGCCCCAAATTATAAATCTCGCTTTAAAATGGTTCCCTTACAATTCAAAATATTTTTCTATTTACAAAGAATTAGTTGAAATTCTCCAACACTTTGATTACGAACTCAGTGAAATTAAGCAAGAATTTATTCAAGATCTGATAGATGACTACCGTATTTTAAATAAGGATAGTGTATCGTCTTTCAATGAATCTGAAGGCTTTGGTGATGCTCTTGAGGAAGAAAACGAAATCAAAAGTGTAGAGGACATACAAGCTGAAATGAAGGAAGTGGCCTTACTACTTTCGGATGAGAACATAAAAATAGAGACTAAAGAACAGCTAATTTTTTTATTAAAATCCGAAGAGAACAAAAAAGGGTTACATGCTTTTTTGAAGGATAGACTGGTAGAAAAACCGGAATTAATACACAAAATAAGTCAAATTTATAGTGAAAATAACCCTTCTCAATTTATCGAATTAACTTTAACCGCACTTAGAAAAGACTCTACTCTGATTGAAAATTTTGACAAAGACAAGCTTCGTATTTTGGTAACTAATCCAGTAATTATGGCTATGATTTTAGGGAGCAATGCGCCGTTGAAGCTTCTTGAAGAAGATAATTATGCTCTTTTTAAGCTTGCGATTGAAAAAGCAAAAGTGGGTGCAGATTGGCTTATCGGTATTGCTAATGATGTTACAGAGGCTCTTGCAGAAAATAAGGAAAATTATCAAGTCCTATTAGGGGCTGTTCAAAAAGCACCTGCTCTCCTTGGAAGGCTGCATGGGGATAAGTATAAGGATTTTGTAAAAGAAAATGCCGTTGCACTTGCAAAAATAACTGCAGAACAACCTTTTGAGTTTTTTTCGAAGGCTCCTTTAAAAGTTTTAAAAGATCTTATAGGTCTTTCACCAAGCACTATTTTGCATTTTAACAACGAATTCCGTGAAAAAAACGAAGCCTTATATCGCGAGTTATTTATCTTAGCTGCTGAGAATACGAAAGATAAAAGCTGGTTTGATAAAATTTCTGATGATGTGCTTTATGGTTATATTGCGAAGGAAGAAAATGAAGACTTATTAACACTAGTACTAACAACAAACATGACTGCTAGATTCATGGAGCATTCACGCTCCTATAGAGGGGCACTAGGCTATACTAAAAAACAAGCTGATTTGCTAATGGACTATGCAGTAGAGAATGGTATCGATCTCCAGTTAGATTATGATGACGCCGCTTTTATGCGAAAAATCATTGAAGCCTCGCCTAAAAATATTATTCATCTAAAGAAAAATCAACTGACTGATAAATTAGTTGAATTGGCTATTAAAAATAATGCGGAAGATAATTGGCTAGTATTGGAGACCTTACCAACGCATTTAGTTAAATACATATATGAGACTCGAACTTTTGGTAATACATTGCTTCGTTTAGCATTTTTGCAAACAGCTCTTTTTATCATTCATGTTGATACTATAGATAGCCATGATTATATAAAGGAGGATGCTTTTTCTTTATTACTCGAAAATATTGTAACTAATAGAGAGGGTCTAGATGACGCAGAGCTAGCAACTCTAAAAGAAAAATTTAAGACTGTTTCTCAAGCATTTATTAATAAAATGACTACAGAACAAAAAATTGCTAAGTTGAGATCATTTCCTTTCTTTTTAGCTTTATTGAGTCAGGAGCAAATAGATACTTTATCCAAAAACTCTAATAAAACAATGAATCCTGAGGTGATTAAATTAATTTTAGCCAATGCAGAAACAATCGAAACGGCTAAGCTTCTAGCAGGAATAAAGGGTGATAATGCAAAGAGTTTGGTGTCTTTAGAAATTCAACCTTTGCAAGATAGGATAAAAAAATGGGTTTCCAGCATGGTTTCAGGCAAAAATGCAAGTGCTTGGTCATCCACCTTAATAGATGCTATTAAGATAGATTCCATGGTGCTTTGCAGTTTTGGTGATGATGAATTTAAAACCTTTGTTACTTCGGAAAGAGCAAATGCTATAATTGATGCTATTGCTGAGCAGCCCGAATTACCTCGCGATCAAAAAAACGTGAAACTCCATGACAAAGCTAGACATTTAAAAGAATTGGCTAAAGAGCCTTTGGCGGCTGAGAAATTTCAAGTATTTTTAGATAGGTTAAATTACATAGTAGACAATCATCCTATATCAGCAGCCAGTGCTGCAAAATTAGTTCATTCACTTCCTTATAATGAACAAACCGCAGTTTTATATAAAAAGTTAGTTGATAAAGTCTTAGGCCAGAAGGACAAAGAGTTAGTTGATTTTAATCTTGATATGGCTTTTTTTGATAATAATGCTAATGATGATTTATTAGCCAAATTTATTGCGCAATTTCCTCGTGCTATTAATGACCCACGTACTCCTTTTGTAAAAGATAATGAAGAGCGAATTATACATATATTGAAAGATTTAATTCCTACACAAGAAACAAAATGGCTTTATCATATTGTTATTGGGTTTAAAACGCTTTTATTAAAGCCTCAAAATAAAGAGCTTCTTATCAGTATAATCAAAACTGAACCTAGCATGATCTCTTTGTTTGATGATGACATGTTAATGACAGATAAAGATAAAGCAGAGGCTAAAAAGCAGAAAATGACTAATGAGGAGCTTGCTAATTATGAGAAGCAAAGAGCCTTTTTGAAGACCGAAATTTATCCTATTATTTTAGAACAGGCCCATAAAGCAAACTTTAGTGAGGACGTTTTTGTTGGAAAATTTGTAGACGTGTTTAAAAAACAATTTTCAACTTTTATAACAAATATTTATCAGGAATTTATCGGTTATACATATGCAACAGGGGCTGATGATGCGATAGATTCAGCTATTTTAACTCAATATACAATTGATGCAATTAAATTTGATGCAGAAAATTCATGGTTTATTGACAAATTAACAGTAACTGATGCCGATTATGAAAAAATAGTTCAAGCAATGTATGACTATACCCCTCTTTATCTATGGACTCCTTCTATTCAATATATTGAAACCCATTTGGATTTTTATAAACAGTGGGTAGAAAAACAAATGGTTGAAGCAAGGCTCGGCATTTTGGGCGATATTCGTCCTCATACTATATTGCTCGAGAATGATTTTGATTTTTATTTGCAGTTGGTTAAGAAACGAATGGCGCGTTATAAAGATGAATCGGTATATCGTGAGACAACAATTGCTTTTGAAGAGATAAGATATCGCTTACCTGATGAGTTTATCTTAAAACCTGAGGCACGTGAATTTGTTACGACTCTTTTAAGAGATGCTCGAAATAAAATTCAAGAGATTAAAGAAGGAATTCAAGGTGAAAAATTAGCCCTCATAAATGAAATAGAAAAAATATTCATTCAAGAGGATGAAGATATAGCTGCTGCTAAAAGATTGGCAGCAGAGGAAGCTAGAATAAGGTTGAAAGATGAGCAGGAGGCTAGAGAGGAAGCTGAAAAAATAATCGAGCTAGATATAGCAGCCCCAGATTTGAGTGCTCATAAGCAAGCAGTAGCAGATATGATACTTGAGTCTGATAAGCTCCTAAAAGAGCTCCAAACTTTATCTGCAAAAAATAAAAATAATAAAACCGTTGGTTTATTATTAGATGCCTTGACCCAATTTGTAGGCAAGTCGAAAGATCTATTTATTAGAGGGTATAAGTCAGAATACAATACGATGCATACCTATTCTAAAAATGTTATCGAACATTTAAAGGCTGAATTTACTGATCTTTTAGCTGGAAAGCCGTTGACTAATCAAAATTACCAAGTTAATCATACTGATATGAAAGTGAATTTGGAGCAGAATAGGGATGATAAGACTAATTGGCTTTGGACATGTATTCGAGATCTAATCAATTGTCTCTGCTCTTGTGGAAGTACTAAATTTTTCCGCCCTGAATCAGCTAAATTATTAGATAAGGTAGAGACTGGGTTGGCAAGCATGAGAGAAGAAAATAATAATCCGAATTCAGCTGCAACGCCTTAAATGGAGCCGAAAGCGTAACCAAGGTTTAACTAGTTTTCCTTGGTTACGCTTTACTCTGAGGAATACTAGCTTTAATTACTTAAAAAAATAATATCGATTCTCTTATTCAATTTTCTGTCGTTCCCCGCGTAGGCGCTGAGGAATCTTGGCATTTAATTATTCAATAGAGCAATATTGAACCTCTTGATTTAATTTTTTGTCATTCCCGCGTAGGCGGGAATCTATTTCCTAAAGTGACACCTCACTTTGTTTGATAAATGGGTTCCCGCCTGCGCGGGAACGACATCAATTTGAACCTCAGGGAGTTTAAATGGCAGACAAGTGGGGTAAAAATATGACAGGCTCGCTCAGCGCTTTGTAGCGAAGGTTTAACCTTCCTTGTGAATATCGTGAAGTAAACAAGTGAGGAAGATGTAATCAAAAGGATTTTGGATCTTGCTGTCTTTTTAGATATATACTTAATATAAAGGACTTAGGGGTATTATCATGACTTTCTTTCTTGCAAATGTATTGGGCTGGTATCTAATTATTTTTAGCTGGCTTGTCTTATTTCGTTTCAATGAATTAAAAGTTGTTTTGGATGGACTTTTAAATTCACCACCGATGTTTTTCATCATTGCCATTTTTACTGTAATCATCGGTTTATTAATGGTTTTTAGCCATAATCTTTGGGTTTTTGGTTGGCCGGTTATTATCACCATTTTTGCTTGGTTAACTTTAATCAGTGGAATAATTCGTTTATTTTTTCCTAAGGTGCTAAGGAAAATGGCTAGAGACTTTTTGAATAATCCTATTAAATTAAAAATTATTGCGCTTATTCTATTGGCCATCGGTTTATTTTTAATTTTAAAAACGCATTTTGCGTTTTAAATTTTGCTTAGATCAAAAATGTAGACAAGTAACTACATTTGTCCTATATTATAGATATATAACTACAAAATTATAGAGGGCCGTGATGGCTATTTCTACATTTTCAAGTCGTGAATTTAATCAAGATGTAAGCAAAATCAAAAAAGCAGCCGCCCAGGGGCCTGTTTTTATTACTGATAGAGGGCATCCTGCTCACGTTCTTTTATCTATTGAAGATTATTTAGAATTAACCAAAACTAAAGAAACTATTGTTGATCTACTAGCTATGCCTGATTCAGCCCATTTCTCCTTCGAAGCACCTAAAATCAAAGGAAAGATTTTTAGGGCTGAGGAATTTGACTAATGTATTTAGTAGATACTAATGTCGTTTCTGAATTAAGAAAGGGAACAAAAGCCGAGAATAAGGTATTAACTTGGGCAAGAGCAGTTTCTACTTCCTCCTTGTTTTTGTCAGTTATTACAATTTTAGAATTGGAAGCAGGGATTTTGTTGAAAGAACGTAAAGATGCCTCTCAGGGAGCAATTTTACGTAGTTGGCTTGATGCGCATGTATTACCTTCTTTTTCAGATAGAATTCTAAATATAGATGTGGCTGTGGCACGATGCTGTGCAAAATTGCATGTTCCAAATCCTCGTTCGGAACGTGATGCGCTTATCGCAGCTACTGCATTAGTTCATGGATTAACAATAGTAACAAGAAATACTAAAGATTTTAAAAAAACAGGTGCTGAGATTCTAAATCCTTGGGAATAATTTTTAAAACGCATTTTGCGTTTTAAATTTTCGCAATAATCCCCCACTTAGAATCCCAGTTTAAGCTTTTTACCTTGGTTTCCAACTGAGGTAAAAAGGAGGCTAGGGATTCATCGTTAACTGCAAAAATAATAAAATTTCTATTATTCTCTACTAAAATTGACAACGTTGTTTTGGGGAAAAGATTACGAATCAATTCTAAAATGGGCCATCTATCTTCTTCTGTAGCAAGATTTACCGCCAAAACGCCCTGAGGCTTTAATCTCTTTTTGCAATTAATAAAAAATTGCTGATTATTACATTCCTTAGGAAAGGTATTATTAGCATAGAGATCAACTAATAGGTGATTAAATTGCTCGCCTTCTTTTTTCAGATATTCCTTTGCATCATCATGAATGAGTTTAGCTTTAGTTTCATTTAATTTAAAAAATTCTTTGGCAACATCAATTACTTCCTTATTTTTTTCAATCACATCTAACTGAAAATTAGAAAGCAAGGGTTCTAAAGCATGTACGGCGCCTCCGCCTCCTAAACCCAGCATACAACAATCACCGGGGCGGATTTTTACGGCTAAAATGAGTGCTTCAATATATTTCAGGCTTATCTTTTGCGGATTTGCCTTATTAATTAAGGTTTGAATTGCAAGGTTATCAAATTCGAGCCAGCGATAAATAAAATTATCATAAACATGGAGGTCTTCTGATTGATAAATACAACGTTTAAAAAATGTTTTCCAATACATTAATTTTCACACTGAAAAGGATAAATTGAGCCTAAGGCTAATAATTGACTTAATTCATCTAAGGCCTTAAAAACTTCGTCAACTAACAAAGGGTCTTTGAGATCATTAAAGCTTAATTGTTCACGATAATGGCGTATGACCCAACGCTCTAAATTATCTAAAAGTGTAGGGGTGACTAAAACGGCCTGGTGCATGGCGTTTAATTCTTTTTCATTTAAGGGAACCCGTAAACGAAGACAGGCAGGCCCACCACCATTTCGCATGCTTTGTTTTAAATCTAAATACTGAACCTGACTAATCGGATTTTGATTATCATTAATCCATTCATCAATAACGGCTCTTGCACTGGCACTTTTCTCACATTCAATCGGAGCTAATAAAAGCATCTCATTGGCTTTGTTGGGTAGAGAAAGGACTTGGGAGTTAAAAAGATAGGTGGAAACGGCTTCTTGTAAACTCAAATCTTTTCTTTTTACTTCAACAATTTTTAATTCAAAAGATGCCAGATTTTGTAGATCGTTCAATACCTTTTCTTGTTCTAAAAAAGCATCCTCATGGACTAGTAGAAGTGAGCGATTGGCTGTAGCAATCACATCATTGTGAAAAACACCCTCATCAATGGCCTTGGGGTTCTGGCAAGCGAAATAAGTTCTTTTATGAGATAAACCATGCTGTCTTGCAATCGCTTCTGAGGCCTCTAAAGTTTGTCTTGCTGGGTAACGTTTAGGTAAGTTTTCCTGCTGGCATAATGTTTTTTTACCATAAACAAAAAAACTAATGCCTGCTTCATTGGGTTCACTATAAAGCCTTGAATGGTTAGCTGCCCCCTCATCAGAGGTAACCAGGCTATTCGGTAAAAGTGGGTGGTGTTTAAAATAATTACTATTGTTAAAAATGCGTTCTAATACCTGTTTTGAGAATGGTGCTTCATGATGTCGATGAAGATTGGAGATTAAATTAGCTGTAGTAAATTGTACTCGACTATCAAAGCTATCAATGCTTGCTGAAATAGTGGCTGCATTGGCAGTCCACATAGGCGAAGCTGAATAGGCTGCACTTAATAATTGCGGTATTTGACTTGCCTTATTTAGTTGTTCGGCGGGTTTTCCTGTAAAACCAAGCTCAAACAGTAATTTTAAATTGGGGCGTTGATGTGGCGGTAAAATACCTTGTTTAAAACCCTGCTCATGCAAAAAACGCATTTTTGCTAGCCCTTGTAAGGCTGCATCGCGTGGATTAGAGATTGAATTGGCATTCGCAGTGGAAGCAATATTACCTTTAGCAAGACCTGCATAATGATGTGTTTGCCCAACTAGGCCATCTAAATTTAATTCATAAAAGCTCATATTATTAATCCAAGACTATGCCAGGTAAAAGTTTTTCTGGAAGGGCTAATTTTTCTTGTTCAAGGCTTGCAATCGGGTAGCTGCAATAATCTGCTGCAAAATAAGCAGAAGGCCTTTGATTGCCGCTCTTACCAATACCGCCAAAGGGCAGGGCACTTGAGGCGCCTGTTGTTGGTCTATTCCAATTAATGAGGCCTGCCTCTATCCTTTGATAAAAATATTGATAGTTTTTAAGATTATCGGATAAGAAGCCCGCAGCCAAGCCGTATTCAGTTTGGTTAGCAAGTTGAATGGCTTCATCGAGACTGTTATAACGGTAAACTTGAATAAAGGGTGCAAAAATTTCTTCATCAGGCGCTTGGTTAACCTTTGTCATATCCATAATACCTGGTGATAAAAAGCCTGACTTTTCTTTTAAGCTTTTCATTAAAAGAATAGATTCACCGCCTAATTGCTGTAGTTTAGCTTGGGCTTCTAAATGCTTTTTAGCATGTAACTCATTAATAACAGGGCCCATGAAAGGCTCTGGTATATCGCTAAATGGGCCTATTTTTAAATTTTGAGCTTCCTTTAAGAGCTTATCTAAATAACTTTCTCCTAGCGTATTTTTAGGTATAAAAAGCCTTCTTGCAGCACTACAACGCTGACCTGCTGTTAGAAAACAAGAAAGAATCGTCATGTAGACGGCCGCTTTGATGTTATCAACCTTATCGAAAACTAAAGGGTTATTTCCGCCCATTTCTAAGGCTAAAAGGATTTCAGGTCTACCATTAAAAAATTGCTGAATTTTCTGACCTGTTGCGTAACTACCGGTAAAATAAAGGGCTTTAATTTTTTCTGACATTAAAGATTCAGCTACTTTTCTATCACCCTGCAAACATTGAATAGCACCTTGAGGTAAGTTGGCGCGATGCCAGCAATTCATAATGGCTTTTGCTACTAAAGGACAATATTCGCTTGGTTTATAAAGCACTACATTACCTGCTAAAAGGGCAGGAACAATATGACCATTACTTAGATGAGCAGGAAAATTAAAAGCACCAAGAACCAAAACAACGCCATGGGGTTTATAGCGTAGGGCTAAGGTCGCCTCTGGTCCTTCTGTTTCTTTCTCAAAATTTCGTTCTTGGTAGGCTTTAATGGATAAATCTATTTTGCCAATCACAGCGCTTACTTCAGTTAAGGCTTCCCATAAGGGTTTACCTGTTTCAAGAGAAATTAATTGGCAGAGTTCTTTTTTTTCTTTTTCAACCTCATTAGCAAATGCTTTTAAATAATTTGCTCTTTTTTCAAAAGATAAATCCGCCCAAGCAGAGGATGCTTTTTTTGCAGCAAGAAAGGCTTCTTTACATTGAGAGGCTGAGGCAGTTCTTCCTTGCCAATTAATAGATGAATCAGCAGGGTTATAAGAAAAAAGCTCATTTTCTTCACCTTCGACAAAATGGCCATCAATATATACCCAATTTTTTTCCAAACGCGAGATTTGCACTTGGGTATAAAGGCTTTCTTTCATGTCTTTACTCACTTTGCTTCAGGGTTAAATTCAAGATCAGTGATTCTTAGATAATCACCCACTTTTACTTTCAGAAGATCAGCTGTTTTTTTATCGATTACACACTGTTCTTTTTGATAAATAATTCGACTTAAGCTTGCTCTAAAATCCAAGTCTGTATTAGCGATTAAAACCCGTTTAGAACTGACCTCATCGCTTAGATTTTTTATTTTAAGTAAAAGGCTTCTTTCAATAGAACGTATTTCATTAATTGGTGTCTCTAAAGTAGGTCCAGCATCAAAAATATCGATATATTTTTGATAACGAAAACCCTCCTTTAGCAATATGTTCATTGCAGGTGCTGTTGATTCGTGCGGTTGTCCAATCACGGCTTGTGCTTTTTCTGATAAAAGTTTGACGTAAATGGGGTTCCTAGGCATCAAATCAGCAATAAATTGTTTATTAGTTGAAATCGTTAATTTGTCTGCTTCAGGGAAGGCCATATGAAAAAAATGCTGGCCTACATTATCCCAAAAAGGGGAATGCCCCTTCTCATCGGAAACGCCTCGCATTTCTGCAATTACCTTTTCTTGAAAGCGCTCTTTAAATTGGGCCATGAATAAAAAACGAGCCTTTGATAAAAGCAAACCATTCGTATTTTTACGGTATTCTGGTTCTAAAAATAAAGAACAAATTTCACTGGCTCCCTGATTATCATTAACAAGGCTTAAAACCTCATAATCAGAGCGAATATTTAAACTATGGCTGATACGGGTACGCTTAGATACCTTATAAGAATAGAAGGGTAATTCTTTGCCGACTGATGATTCAATGCCCGAAATACCTACCACTTTTTTTGTTTTAGTATCTTCAAGTATGAATAAATACAATTCATGTTCAGGTTTTTTCGTTTGCTTAGCAAAGGATTCTAAAGCCCAATTAAGCCTCGCCTCTAAAATAGCCTTATCTTTTGGCAGGGTGGTGAGGCCATTTCCCGTATGAAGTGCGAGTTTATAAATCGCATCAAGATCGGCTTTTTGCACTTTCCGAAAGAGCATCATGCCTTAACTCCTCTAATCCGTGATTTGCTAAATCTATCAGTAAGAGCGCAGATAAAGCTGCACGTTCTGTTAAACTATCCAGTAAAATAAATTCATCAAAGCTATGAATTTTGCCGCCGCGAACGCCGAGAGTATCGATGACGGGTAAGCCATATTTGCTAAGATTATTACCATCACAGCAACCGCCGCTATCTTGCCAATCAATATTTAAGCCAAGCTCTAAGCCTATTTTTTGGATTCGTAAAAAGAGCTTTTCAGTTGCGGGATTAATTTTCTTTACCGGCCGTCCAAATTTACCTTCTAACTCTAAAGAATAGCCTTCTTCTTGATTTAATTCATTAATAATTTGCCCTAATTTTTGGAAAACATAAGCCTCATCGTCGGTTTCACTTATACGCACATCGAGCTTGGCAATTGCTTTGTCAGGGACCACATTTAAAGCTTCTCCGCCGGCAATTTTCCCTACATTAAAGGTAATTCCCTTATCATTGAAATTAAGTTTTTCAATGGCAATGAGGGCTTTTGCTAAATGAGTAATTGCATTTCTGCCTTCATTAAAAGCACGACCCACATGGGCTGCTTTTCCTTTGGCAATAAGGGTAAACTTTGCACTTCCGCGTCTATTTCTGGCGAGTAATCCTTCTGCTGTCATTGAGGGTTCATAAACCAAGGCTGCTTGATATTGTTTTGAAATTTGCTCAAGAAAGAGACTTGAAGCAGGGGAGCCAATTTCTTCATCGGCATTAATGAATAAATCCCAACCTATATTTTGAGCGTAACTTGTTTTTTCAAAGGCATCTAAGGCATGCAGCATCACAATTAATCCGCCTTTCATATCGGCAACCCCGGGGCCATTTAGGCAATTATCATCAAGATAGGTTAATTGTTGAAAAGGGCTTTCCTTGGGATACACCGTATCCATATGGCCACAAAGTAAGATACGATTTTTAAGATGAGGACGTTTTTGTACAAAAAGGCTATCGGCTACCTTTTGTAAATGAAGATTGCCTTGCATATCCATGGATTGGAAAGAAGGATGGGCAAGAGATTCGATTTTATCTGCAATAGGTGTGAAATAACTCGCTAGTCTTGTTCTAAGTTCATTTAAGCCTAAATGATTTTCTGTGCCTGAATTAATGGCACATAATTCAAAAAGCGCCTCAATCATTTTGGGTTTTGACATTTCCAAATGAGAGAGGAGCTCTTTTAATTGTTGTTTCATATAATTTATTTTTTATTTTAAACAAAATAAATTAGCTTAATTAATTTGAGGATACAAGGGGTGGTTGCTGTCTATCAACCTCATTTAATTCCTGAGGTGATTTTTTTTCCTCACGAAGCGTTTTCATTGCTTCCTTCATGTTTTTACAGGCATCTTGATTGACATGCTTAAAGAAGGAAGAAAAGACATCTTTAATTTTGTAACCAATAGATTTAAAACCTTCTTTAATTAAACTAGATGCAGTAGCCTCGTAAGCTTTTATATTTTCCTTATTAGGCTTTAAAAAAACATCGGGTGTTTGGATGACCGCTTTTAATAAAGTATCTCGGTTTGATAAATGTTTCTGTTGTGCCACATCAATGGTCTCTAAAATCTTTATACCTTTGTCTATTCGCTGGTTAAGTGGATGCCTTTCTTCCTGCCTTGCGTCATTTAAAATATCTTTTGCTTCTTGTATAAACGTAGGTAAAAGTGTCCTTATTTGGTCATGTGGGCAATTTTCTCGACGCCAAGCGTACATCCATTGTTTTTGGCCATCATCTTTAATTTGCCCATCATTTTTTTTCAAATAAAAATGCAGTGCATCCCATAACAAAGCTGTATTTTGCTTTAATTCCTTCTCGGTCATATTCTTTGTAATGCCTTGAAGTGATGTATTAAAGGTATTTTCGTCAATATTCCCCGCTTTCAACAAGCTAGCCAATTCGTGTATTGTCGTAGGTGATTGCGTTTTTTGACGTTTTCTTGGACAATTGTCTTTATCCCAATCTAAAAGCCAATTTAATTTTTCATTTTGTGAGATTGAATGATAATTAGATGCGATATAACGGTTTAAGGTATTCCATATTAACTCGACATGATGATTCATTCTTCGCCCTTTTACCATGGCAGGCGCTGCATGGAGCGCTTTTTCAAATTCATCTCTGCTCATTGGTTTTCCTAACTGAATAGATTGCATTAAATTATAGTAGGCAGAAGATACACCACCTCTATCAATGGCATCTTTACAGGAAAAGTTAAAATGCTGAGGTTGTAATTTGTCTAAAATAAATTGAGGAAATACATATTTATTAAAATGAAACCAAACGGCCTGCCTATCACTTTTGCTTAATTTTGAATCTTTATCAAAACCAAGTGCCTTAAAACTTTCCTCTAATAATTCCGTCAATTTTTGTTCTGCTGCTTCGGGTGAGCCAAAAAGTTTCTTTCTTATCGTAGGGCTAATATGAAAATCTTTGGTGCTTCGAGCGCTTTTATCGTTATCATCTTCTTTAACAATTTTTAAAAAATCTTGCAAAACGTCTTCATATTGTAAAGTTTTAGAGGTTTGAAGAACCTTGCCATGCGACATGAGTTCTTTGTCGGCAGGAAGGGTAATTACGGCAATATTACTATGATAATTTTCTAAGTCATGCAGGGCTTTGCTGAGATCTCGTTCTTTACGTCCTTCATTAAAAGGGTCGGTTATTTTCCTTTTTCTATCAAGGCCTAAATTATTAAAATAAACATGGCTAATTTGCTCTTGTTCATTCAACGTTGACAAATATAATCCAAAAAGAGGGCTTACTCTTGGTTTGCCATTATGACGTTGAGCTTGTGTTCCAAAACGTAATTCTATAGCTCCATTGAAGCCTTCGTGGTGCTCATAGGTTCTTCTGGTAGCAATACTTGTGCTATATTGTGGTTTAAAATTACTAGCCATCATTGCTTTAAAAAGTTCCCCATTTGAACCTGCATCATTGGGGGAAAGCGTTTTTCTATTTATTCTCTTTTCTTTTTTAGGATCTTTAAGTCCATGGGCAATTTTAGTATCCTTAGGTATTTCTTTAATTACATCATGAGTTTCATCTAGGACTTTATTGTTATTGTCATAAATAGATAGAATAAATTGGTCCAACCCCTCAATTTGCATCTGGGCGTGCTCTAGTCTCTCTTCAGCCTGGCTTAATAAATCTTGTCTCGTTGGGCCGTGTGGCATTCTTTCTATTAACTCTATATTAGATAGGGCCTGTTCTTTTAATTGAGATAGTTTGTATTTTAATTTTACAAAGCTTTGAGAATGCGCTTCACTAACTTTAAAGAATTCGTTATAAAGCTCACCATAGGCATAAGTCTCATTATATTCACCTAGCCTTTTAATTGTTTCAATGATGGGTATAAGCTCTGGATCAATTTTATCTAAATGCAGGCTTAGATGCGCTATCGCTAAATTTTTTAAATAAAGATAGCAATTGTGGTTATGGAGTTCGTCACTTGTTTTAATTTTTGTTTCGTGTCTTTCGTGGCTCATGATTTTCTCCAAATCATTCCTATAATTTCAGTGTAGTACTAAAAGCTTAAGCAAAGCTTAGTATTTCCCCCACTTTTTAAAAATTATTTAGCGATAAGGTGATAGAAGCGGTATCATTTATTTTTTTATTGAAGGTTTAATGATGCAGGAGCTTATATCTAAGGTTCATCCTGAGTGGAAAGAGATTGTTGAAAAAGCACTGAACGTGATGGATAAAGATTATTTAATTGCGATTCAATCGGCTAAAACATGGCTACCCGGTTTAGATAATTTATTGAATGCTTTTAGTCTACCCTTGTCTAAAACGAACTATATCCTTTTAGGGGAATCTCCCTATCCTAGACCGCAGTCAGCTAATGGTTATGCTTTTTGGGATAATGCTGTCGGTTCATTATGGTCTTCAAATGGTTTATCTAAAGAAGTTAATCGAGCAACCTCACTTCGTAATTGGCTAAAAACACTTTTGGTTGCAAGAGGCGATTTAAACGGTGATTATTCGAAGGAGGCGATTGCTAAATTAAATAAATCATCTTATTGGCAAACTGCGGCGGAATTTTTTAGCTCTCTTATGAATAAAGGGTTTTTGTTGCTTAATGCGACCCTAGTTTATGAAGAAGGAAAGGTTCAGTATCATGCCAAGCATTGGCTACCTTTTATGGATAAACTTCTTGAAGAATTGAGCCAAATAAAGCCCGAAGTGGAATTGATTTTATTTGGTAAGATTGCCGAAAAAATAAAAAAAATAGACCTTTTTCCTTGCTTAATTGCAGAGCATCCCTACAATCTAAGTTTTATTACTAATAAAAAGGTACAGGCCTTTTTTAAACCTTTGGATTTATTGAATCGCCATGTCTAAACAAACAAGTATTGATAGCAATGAAGTAAATAAATTCGCCGAATTATCTTCAAGTTGGTGGGATAGAAATGGTCCCCTTAAAACCTTGCATGATATTAATCCAGCCCGTTTAGATTTTATTGAACAATATACCTCCTTAAAAGATAAAACGGTTTTAGATGTTGGTTGTGGCGGCGGGATTCTTAGCCTTGCCATGGCAGAAAAAGGGGCTAAGGTAACCGGTCTTGATGTTGAAAAAGAAAGTCTTGAAGTAGCCAAAGAAAAAGCAATAAAAAAGAAATTAGAGGTTAATTTTGTTTGTACGCCAATAGAAAATTATCAAGAACAAAGTTTTGAGCTAGTGACTTGCATGGAAATGCTAGAACATGTAGCTAATCCAACGCTGGTTATTGAACATTGTGCTAAGCGTTTGAATAAAGGTGGTTTGTTATTTTTATCAACAATTAATAGAACCTTGCAAGGTTATGCTTCGGCTATTATTGCGGCTGAGTATTTGCTTAAGCTTCTGCCAAGACAGACACATGATTTTGATAAATTTATAAAACCAAGTGAGCTAGCTTCTATGGCGAGAGCATCTGGTTTAAGACTTTTATCAATGTCTGGTATCGCTTATAACCCCTTTACAAGGCTAGCTTCTTTGCAAGACTCTGTATCAGTAAATTACCTTATGGTTTTTGTGAAAGAAGACTAGTTTGATTCCTCTTTCAAAGAGGAGAGGATTAATAACCCTCAGCCTTACTAATCCTGAGTATAGCGAAGGGTCTTGAATTTAACTGGAGATTCCCTCATCCATGCCAATTCCTGTCATCCTGAGCGAAGCGAAGGATCTTCTTGAATGCCAGGTTTGAACTCTCCCCGATATGCTTCACTTTGCATTTAATAAGATCCTTCAAATAGCATTGCTATTTTCAGGATGACGGGTGTATTGTCATCCTGAGCGAAGCGAAGGATCTTCTTGAATGCAAGGTTCGAACTCTCCCCGACATGCGTCACTTTGCATTCAATGAGATCCTTCAAATAGCGTTGCTATTTTCAGGATGACAGAGAGGGTTTCAGGATGACAAAGAGCGACTGTTATTCAGAATATAGCAAAGGATCCTAAATCACACTGTGAACTTAATCCCTTGAGGGAGATAGTGCCATAAGGGCTGAAGACGGAGGGGCACTCATATGAGCCTCATAATTTTAGAGCATCTTTTTTATTAAGACGGTTTTTTCTTATCAACATAACGTTGTTGATAGCGTTGATGAGCATATTTAGCTTGATCTTCTGTCACTACATCCACTTCGTTACCATAAAGATCAACACGTGCAGTATTTGGTTTTTGGCAATTTAAATAAGCGGGTGATGAGCTATAATAGCTAAGCGCCTCTCTTAACGATTTTTTACTGAAGGGAGGGCTATCTAAGCGCTCATAGAAATCGATAATTTCATCAAAAATGCCTATTTGCAATGGCTTCACCTGAGTCGATTTTTTGAAAAATGCAGCTGGAAAATGTTCTATTAACCAGTCAATAATTTGCAATTTATCTTTTTTGGCATTTTCAGCTTGTTGGTTCATCACTTACTCTACAAACGTTTCTAAACTCCAATAAGCTACCATAATTAGATTGTTTGGCAAGGGGGTAGTGAAATCAATTACATCGTGAACTAGCATAAAGTGACGCATTTACCAAGAGATCCTTAAACAGCTTCGCTGTTTTCAAGATCTTACGAAAGGACGATAATTAAGAAGGTTAGTGATAAATAAAAAATATGTCTTTCCTGCAAAGGCGGGAAGCCATGGTTGATATTGGCAATATCTTTAAAGAAAACCCATCTATTTAGCAAAATCTTCTTCTAAATGAACTGAGCAGCCAAAGATGAGATGGATTCCCGCCTTCGCGGGAATGACAATCGAGGCTGAAAGAGGCTGTCATCCCGAGCTTTGCAAAGGATCTTCTGAATTACCATGTACTCTTGTATAAAAAACGGCGCACTATCAGGAGATCAAACCGCTACGCTGTTTTCAGGATCACTGTAGCAAGTTAGAAGAAAAGCCAAAATCTATCCTTATTTTTTTCTTTCCATCTTGTTATCGTTTGAGATATTTCTCAATTTGATTTAAGAAAATAGGCGTTTTACCTATTTTTTTAGCAGGTATTTTTTATAACCTATTGAATATTAATTATTTTTATAAAATTGCTATTCAAGACATTTGTTATTTTATAAAAATAGCTGGCTTGCTAATAGTTAAGCGGCTTGCTAAATTTTAAGCATGACTTCAACGGATTGGGGTCTTACAAAAGGATTTGTGACTACAGGATGTAGTTTTCAGGGATGATTACCAGAACAGGACGTTCTGGTGGAGGACTGCGAGAGCCAGGGTTTTGTCCCTGGCTTTATTTTTTTAAGCAGTAGCGTAATCAGAGTTACGCAGATATTTTTTGTCAGGGTAGTAAGCAAAAACTACAGAGCCGCCCTTAATCGTATTAATCACAGGTTTTGCCATGGTTTGCGCAATAGAAGGGCAACCCCAGCTACGGCCTGCTCTTCCTGCTTTACGAATGAAGTCAGGTTCGACATACCAAGCACCGTGAATAACAACGCGTCGATTATAAGCATTATCATTAAAGCCTCTTTCTAAGCCTTGCAGATTTAATGAATAGCCTTTAGATCCAATATAAGTATCTCTAGTAACAAAAGTACCCAAGCTAGTTGCTTTACTAGAAGGGGTATTTGAAAAATGATTTGGTGTTACTGAGCCTGAGTTTTGGCCGTGAGCCACATAAGTGTTATAGAGTAGACGTTCTTTATTAACATCAAAAATCCACATTCTTTGTTTATTCGATGGTAAAGAATAATCAATAACAGTGAGCACTGATTTTTTAACCGCACCTTTAGCTGACGCTTTTTGATAAGCGGTAAGTGCCATTTTAAGTACTCGTTTATTCAATTGAGGCGCTTTTTGGCTCAAATGACTAACTTGGCTTGCAATTTTATTGCCTTGTTTAGCTGGTAGGGCATCTGTATGGCCAATTCCAGAAGAAAAAAATGCCGCAGAAAGTAAGCTTAGTATTGTACTCATATTACTCCTTCTTGTGGGGACTTAGCTAAAAATGTTAAAAAATTTTAACTTTTTTCAACATTTTTTTTATAAGCCCTGTTTTATTAAATCATTAAATACAAGACTGACAAAGATGGCGATTATATTTACAACTGAGGTAAATGTAAAATCAAAAGGTAAACTATTGTCCATTTGGAAAGAATTTTATTCTTATCAGTGGGTTAGTTTAAATTCATCATCTGTATTTAATTGAAAAACAAGCCAAAAAGGCCTTGTTTTGATTTAATTGGTTTTATTTTTTACTCTTGTTTTGTGCAAAATTTCGCCGATTTTATCATATTTAGATCCGTTTTGGCCAGTTAAAATTTAATTTAAGGCGCAAATCTTGTTATTTAAAGGCTTAAATCTCTTTTCTTTTAGGGGTGATTTACATTAAAATCGACAGTTTTTGACCAGCCATTCTGGAGAACCCATGCTTGAACGTCTTCATGCCGAGCTTCCACAATCTAAACGTGCATTAATTAACAAAGCCTATCGAATCGATGAGTTAACTATTATGAATGAACTCATTGAAAAAGCTAGTTTGGATAGCGCCAATTTGGCTGCAGTTCGAGGTCAAGCTACTAAGTTAGTAGAAGAAGTGCGTGCAGGACGCAAAAAAAGCACAGGGATCGATTCTTTTTTAACACAATATTCTTTATCTAGCGAAGAGGGTATAGCACTAATGTGCCTTGCTGAAGCTTTGTTACGTGTACCTGATAAAGCGACGATTGATGGTTTGATTAAAGATAAATTAACCAAAGCAGATTGGGAAGCGCATCGGGGACAAAGCGAATCTTTCTTCGTTAATGCAACAACCTGGGCTTTAATGTTAACAGGTAAGGTGTTAACGCCTGAAAAAGCAGATTCGACCTTATCAAAAACTTTATTAAAGTTAGTGAATCGAAGTGGTGAGCCTGTAGTCCGTGCAGCCGTTGATAAAGCGATGCGTATTATGAGCAAACAATTTGTGACAGGCCGAACCATTAATGAAGCGATTTCGAGGGCTAAGAAAAAAGAAGCCATAGGCTATCGTTATTCATATGATATGTTAGGCGAAGCTGCCTTAACTGCTGTTGATGCTGAACGGTATTTTGAGGCTTATAAAACAGCAATT
>JAIUOG010000041.1 GCA_020161725.1 Pseudomonadota bacterium | reverse complement strand
TTTTAATTGCGCCTTACAGAAAAGCCCGCCACTACAACGGGCAACAGCATCGCCTTCTTCTTTAAATACTTCGGCCTGACAAATAGGGCAGTGTTTTGGTAATTCAATTAATTGAGTATTAGCAGGCCTTTTTTCTAAAACAACTGAAACCACTTCAGGAATAACATCCCCTGCCCGCCTAATAATCACAGTATCACCAATATGAATATCCTTACGTTGAATTTCATCCATATTATGTAAGGTTGCATTTGATACTGTAACACCTGCTACAGAGACAGGTTTTAAACGAGCCACGGGCGTTAAAGCACCTGTACGCCCCACCTGAAAATCAACCGCCTCTATCTCAGTCATTTCCTCTAAAGCAGGAAATTTATGAGCACAAGCAAAACGAGGGGCTCTTGCGATAAAACCTAATTCCTCTTGAAGCACAATACTATTGACCTTATAAACGACTCCATCAATTTCATAAGCTAAATCATCTCTTTTTTCTAAAATAGCCCGATAATAGGCTAATAATCCTGATAGCCCTTTCGCTAATTTGACTTCTGAAGACACCCTAAAACCAAAGGTCTTTAGTAAATTAAGTAATTCAAAGTGAGTCTTGGGAAGCAAATAGTTCTCACAAGCACCAATCCCATAACAATAAATAGCTAAAGGCCTTTGTGCGGTTAAATGAGGGTCTAATTGGCGAAGACTACCTGCGGCTGCATTACGTGGATTTGCAAATATTTTTTCACCTCTAAGACGAGCCTTAGCATTATAAGCCTCAAAACCAGCCTTCGGCATATAAACCTCCCCTCTTATTTCAATTAAAGAAGGAGGATTATCTACCAGTAATTTTAAAGGGACTGAGGGTATGGTTTTAATATTATTAGTAATATCTTCACCCACTGTACCATCCCCTCTTGTTGAGGCTTTAGTTAAATAACCATTTTCATAAGTTAAATTAACAGCTAAACCATCTAATTTTGGTTCACAGGTAAACTCTAAGATCCCCTCAAAATCAAGCCTATCTTGCACACGCTTAAGAAAAGCCTCTAATTCCTCTTCGCTAAACACATTGGATAAAGAAAGCATCGGTTTAATGTGGCTGATAGGAGGAAAGGCGGAGGCTGCTTTCCCCCCTACTCTTTTAGTGGGCGAATCGTTAGTGACTAATTCAGGATGAGCTTCTTCAATAGCCTGAAGCGCTTTAAAACAACGGTCATATTCGATGTCAGGAACAAGGGGCTCATCTAAAACATAATAATGATAATCATATTGGCGAATTCGTTCTTTCAGTTCATCCATTTCTTTTTGTAATTCGTCGATCACAGCGATCCTTTAAGGCTATTTTTGATAAAAAGAACTATGATATTTTATTTTAATCCCATAGTATAGGCAGTCTATTCACCACTTAAAACGTAGGCAATGATTAATTTATTAGCCGCTCTTTCCTTAAGAGAACTTATCTATATTGGTTTAGGCTTTGAAGCCTTTATTTTACTTTATTTTATTTTCAGCCAATATCTTAAAACTAAAGCCTTTAAAAAGTTGATTCAAGAAAGCCCTATGGTTTTTACCCAAGCATTGCATCAAACAGAACTACAGTTGCAACAACGCTTTCAAGAAAGTCAGCAGCTTATTTCTGAGAAAATGTTAACCTTTCAACAGCAAAATCAAAAATTAATAAACGAAACTATTCAAACTCAGATGATTGATGTACGCGAGCAGATTAATCATAGCTTTAAACAACATGCAAGTGCTCTTACTTCTCATCTTCAGACTTTAACTGAAGAAATTAGAAACCAATTACATCATTTAAGCCAACAAGTTAATCATCGCTTAACCGAAGGCTTTGAAAAAACCTCGTCTACCTTTACCGATATTGTTAAACGCTTAACCATTATTGATGAGGCACAGAAAAAAATTACTGAGCTCTCAACTCATGTGGTTAGCTTACAAGATGTATTAGTTGATAAACGTTCAAGAGGTGCTTTTGGTGAGGTTCAACTACAAAATCTAATTGCTAATATGATTCCAACTGCGCATTATCAAATGCAATATACACTATCAAATCAAAAACGGGCTGATTGTATTTTATTTTTGCCTGAACCTTCTGGACATATTGTAATTGATGCTAAATTTCCTTTGGAAACCTATCAAAAAATAATGGCAACTGACCCAATGGCTGTTGAAAGAAAAAATCTCCAACAGCAATTTAGGCAAGATTTGCAAAAGCATATTAAAGATATTGCTGAAAAATACATTATCCCCAATGAAACAACCGACGGTGCCATGATGTTTATCCCAGCAGAGGCTATTTTTGCTGAGATTCATGCCAACTATCCAGATATTATTGCTCTTTCACAACGTCATAAAGTTTGGCTGGTTTCACCTAGCACTTTGATGGCCGTTTTAACTACTGCAAAAGCCGTTTTAAAAGATGATGCGACAAGAAAGCAGGTTCACATTATTCAAAAACATTTGCATTCCTTAGCCGATGATTTTCAACGCTTTGAAAAACGCATGGATAAACTGTCTAAACATATTGATTTAGCGCATCAAGATGTATCTGAGGTTAATACCTCAGCTAAAAAGATTACCCAACGTTTTCAAAAAATTGAGTCTGTAGATTTAGACTTGAAAGAGCTAGATAGTGTGACTTAAAGGTGCAGGTAAGTCATCCGCAGCTTCATTCAAGGGTATAGCAAATAGACAATATTTTTTGCTCAGTGGCACTGTTTCTAAAGTTTCTGCCCAGGTTGAAACCCTTCTTTTAGGACGGGGCTCGCTTTCCCTTCTCAGTTCAATAAATTTTTTCCATCAAATAATTTTATTAGATACACCACTTATTTATTTGAATTAAGCTAATAACTTCTTTTTAAACACAAAGTTATGCTATTCTAATTCAAAATAATTATAATTATGGGTTATCGTGATGTTGCTATCAAAGCAAGGTTTGTTGGCTGCTGTTATTACACTTTCTAGCTTTTCTGCCAATTTAGCTGCAAGAGATATCTGCGAAACTTCATACGTTCCTAGCTGTGATCATCATTTTTGCTGCAATGGCATGGGTGGTATCGATTATTGTGATTCCTCCTCAGGGCGCTATATTTGCTCTAACGGTTATATTTCTTCCTGTTATTGTACAAGGCATGCCGTGATGGATTTACAAAAACTACAAGGCTGTTGCCTTTGGAAAGGTGGTGTATCTCAGATAACCGAAGCAGGCGCTATTGTTTGTAATAATGGACAAATATCGGAGGTTTGTAATTTTCATCCTGACTTTAATGTGTCTTATTGGTAGTTTTCTCGCTGAGACAAAGAGCCATGAAAAGTATGAAAAAATAACCTGAACCTGAGTAAAAAAGCAGTGAGTCAGATAAATTTCCAATGAGAAAAAGACCTAACATAGTTAAAGCGACTGGCTTCATTTCTTTTAGGTTTAAACAAGCCTTAAATAAAGCTATAAAAAACCAAGCTAAAATAATAAGTCCTACGAGACCAAACTCTGCAGCAACTAACCAATATTGGCTGTGAGGTTCTAGTAATTTGTGATTCCAAGCAGGCACAGGATCTTCTTTTGCAAATAAATAGGTAAAACTTCCAGTACCATTTCCAATTAAAGGTTGTCTTAAAAAGAGCTCTTTTGCAAATTGATGAAATTGCAGGCGAAAACCGAGTGAAGTTGCTTTCTCATTGTGTTTATAGGCTTTTAATTCCTGATTAATTGAACTGATACGCATTTGCATTACAGGACTTTGAGAATAACTTAAAGCAAATAAACTACAAACAAATAAGATACCAAAAAAAGCCTGTTTTAATGAAAAAATTTGCAGAAGGAAAAAAGAAGCCGCTAAAAGATACATTAAATAGCCCGCTCTACCGCCATTAATGAAGAGCACATGATAACTAAATAATAAAAACAAAAGGATAAAAGCGATACGACTGTATAAATGCTTTTCTTTATAAGCAAAAAATAAAGTCAAATAAGCAGCAAAGGAAGCCATAAACCCAGTAATAATATGATTACGAAACACTCTATCAGGGTCGATAGCGAAACTTGCTAAAAAATGATGATATTTTAAGATAGATAAAGAAGAGGTTACAAACATAGCGAACAAAAAGCCCAGAGAAGCATATTTTCTAGTTTTCTCATTTTGAAAACCTAAGACAAGAATAGGTAAATAAAGTAATTTGGAATATTTTTCAATCACCAAGGCTTTTTGCGATAGAAAAGCAGGACTCCACAAGCTAGCTACTATTGCTAGTATAAAAAAATAAAGTGCAGGCTTTGCATAAGATTGTTTAAAAGAGGTAATTAAATCAGACTTTGAAAAGCTTAAAACCAGGCTGAGCATCGCTAAACTTAAACAAATACTTTTAGCTGAAGAACTTAAAGGTAAGGCAAAAAAGCTCGCAGTCAAAAGCCATAAAACCAAAGAAGGTTTAGAGATGCGCTGCAAGGTAGATAGGCTTAAATCCATTTTAACTCCTAGACATCAGTCGCACTTTCTGGCAACTCATTAAGATTTTGGTCTTGATATAATTGTTTAACAGAACGATAAAAACTACCTTCTGCATTAAAAATTGCACATAAGAAACCTGCTTTTCCATCTAAGAAACCACGTTGAAGAAAATAACAACGGATAAACATCCAACTAGAGCCGAAAATCGCTTTGGCAAAACTTCCTTTCTTCCCATTAGTAATTTTTATCTTGGCACTGTAGGAAGAATAGCGATTAAACTTATAAATTGCATGGCTTATATCTTGAAAAGAATGATGATGAATAGGACATTTAATTTTAGCAATGCGGGCTTTGCTAGGAAGCACTATTTTTTCATGGACAATATCATCACTGTAACGTGTGCCTTCTCTTTTAAAAAGACGGATATGTCTTTTAAGGCTTGACGACAAACGAAGTGGTTTCCCATAAAAATTCATACGAATGGGAATACGGAAAGCATCAGCTTCATCATTCGCCATCGCTGTTATTATTCGTTTTTTTAACGATTCATCAACTGATTCATCGGCATCCAAATTTAAAACCCAATCCCCTGTTGCATGGGTCAAAGCACGCTGTTTTTGTACGCCATAACCTTGCCAATCAGTTAAATAAACTTTATCTGTATATTGTTTGGCAATCAGAACAGTATTATCACTGCTACCCGAATCAAGCACTATAATCTCATCAGCAAAGCTAACGGATTTTAAACAGCGCTCAATATTCGCTTCTTCATTTTTGGCTATAATAATGACACTTAGCATGGAATTGGAGTCAGAATAAAAGGAAAACATTATACAACTAGGATATCTATGCTTCAAGAAAGTTCGAAAGAACACATATTGAACTTGAGGGGTTTTTTATAGACAATTAGTTCATGTTATAATTAAGCCATTTTGTCCACGAAGGAATTTATAATATGCCAGCCAACCTTTTTAAAAAATTATCTCAATATTTAATCATATATAAAAATGTTACAGAACAGAGCGAACTTGTTCAGCTTATCAATAGAAAAATTAATGACATCAAGTCAATAGAAAAGAAGGATTTATTAGAAAAATTATGCGAAGCTAACGCTAAAACCGCTGAAGAATTAGCTTCAGATTTATCTGCTAAAGGTGCTGCTCTTTTTATAAATCAAAATGATTTAAAAGTGCTGTCTGAACATCACTATAGTATGGGTATCAGTCATTGTGATCTAAGGAGGCTTGCTTTAATTTTTGGTAAAACTGAGCTTTATAGACCTGCTTTTACAACTACCATAGCAGAAGCTGAGAAATTAGAAGAGCTCCGATTAGCGGCCTTCTGCGGCCATATTAATATTGTGGAATTTTTAACTAGAGATGCGCAAGTTAAAGCAAAATTAAATGAAACTTTATTAAATGAAGAACTCATCCAAAAAATTGTTGATAATAAACAAATCCGTACACTTGAATATCTTCAAAAATTAACACCTGAAGCATTTAAAACACTTGAAAATAGACTTTATTCAGAAATTAACGTTCAAGACATGCAAAACAAAGCAAACGAACTGAATAATCTTAAAGTGAGTGCTCAAATAGCGAAGTTATCTACTCAGCTTATTGAAATGCAAAATAAAGGTGAATCTTCCAGTATTTTAGCAACAGTAGCTCAGGCTACAACACAATTTTGAAATAAGGAAATTAATGCAGAGGAATATCAACAAATTGCCTATCAGGTTCAAGGGCATCCATCTGGATACATGGCTATTTTAGCTAATATGATGGCTGGTCTAGCAGGCATCATGCTTGCAGCAGGTATTGTTCTTAGTATTTTTACTGCAGGTGCTGGCATTGGTCTTATAGCTGGCGGTGTTGCCTTAGCTGTAGGCGGAGGAGCTACTTTATTTTTTGGCAATCGACCTACTGGCTTATCAAAAGAAATAAATGATTTAGCTAAAGTAGTAATGGAAGAAAAATCATTGGACATTAAATTATAAGAGCATGAGGGACTCAAAAATCTCGAGTCCTGACTTTCTTAGCCAATAGGAAATAAGAAAACCCGGGTTACGGTCTTTCAGACCTACACCCAGGCTACTTGTTTTCTTCAACGTGAACGTACACGTTACCGATAGTCTTTCTCTCTACTCAAATCTATCCAAGATTCAACAAGATCCTTCAAAAAGCTACGTGTTTTTCAGGATGACAGGCGTATTGCTATTATGGACAACAATGGTGTCATTCTGAACGTAGTGAAGAATCTGCTTGAATGCAGGGCTCGAACTTCTCCTCTAAAAACCATCAAAAATTCAATAAGCGCTTTCAAATAGCTGCGCTATTTTCAGGATGATATGGCCGTTACCCTAAGCTTTACAAAAAATTGTAATATAGATTAATCCCCACTTAAATATGGTCATATATTGTGCTAAAATAGTTATTTCAGCGCTATTAAGAGCGTTTCTAAATAGTCTTCGTCTTTTATAAGGATGGTTTTGTGGCAAAGCCTTTAATCAATATTTCAGCTAAAGCAGCCATTCTTTTTCCTGTGTTTTTGGTGCTTTATGAGTTTTTAACTTATATGGCAAATGACATGATTATGCCTGGCATGATTAAGGTCGTACAAACTTTTAAGGGTAAAGAGGCTGATATTGCAAGTTCATTAACCTGTTATATGCTTGGTGGCGCAAGTTTACAGCTTTTTTTAGGACCTATTTCAGATAGGTATGGTAGACGCCCTGTTATGCTTTTTGGTGCTCTTCTATTTTTCCTTTGTACTCTGTTTATAGCCTGTTCTAATTCAATGCAGCAATTTCTTTGCGCACGTTTTTTTCAGGGAATGGGTTTATGTTTTATTGCGGTAATTGGCTATGCGACCGTCCAGGAAATTTTTGCTGAGATGGATGCCATTCGTCTTATTTCTATCATGGGTAATGTCTCTATATTAGCGCCCCTTATGGGTCCTCTTTTAGGTGCTACTTTAGTGAGTTATCATAGCTGGCGATATGTTTTTGTCTTTATCAGTTTCTTCTCTATCGTTGCTCTTTGGGGGCTCTGGTCTTATATGCCAGAATCGATTGGTCAGAAAAAAACGGATGGAACCATAATTAAGCCTTCGCATTTATCCTTAAAAAAGATAACACTTAATTACAAAAAATTAATTTTAACGCCTCCTGTAATTTTTGGCGGTATTGCTCTCGGACTAGCCTGCATGCCCTGCATAGTTTGGATTGCATTATCGCCTGTTATATTAGTCATGGATGCCAAATTATCAATGGTTCAATATGGTTTATGGCAAATACCCGTCTTTGGCGCCTCTATTATAGGCAATGTTTATTTGCACAAACTTTCCCATAAGTTCTCTCTGAAAAAAATTCTCATGAGAGGCTCTCTAATCTCAATTTTTGGCCTATTCCTTTCCCTAATTTTAAGTTATGGGATTAGTTCCTATTTTATTTGGTTTATGCCAGGCCTGATTATTTATTTCTTTGGCCTTTGTTTAGTTGCAGCCACCCTAAATCGTTATGTGCTTTTTTCTACAGAGGTGGGCAAGGGAACAACTTCGGCTGTTGTTTCTATTGTATCGATGTTAATTCAAGCACTAAGCATTGAACTAGCAAATGGGATATATGTTTCTCATAATAACTCCCAACTAATGCTTTTCTGCTTTTTGGGTGGCGGGCTAGTCTATTTTATTTTTCTCTCAGGCGCTCTTTATCTAAATCCTTTAAATAAGCTAGAGCCCCAAGAAAAACAAATGATTTAATTTTTCGTTCTTAAAAATATTTGAGTAAAATAAAGCTTTCCCCTTGAATCGCGAGCAAGGCCAATACCTGTTAAATTAAAATTACCCTCAATATTACGACGATGAAGGCGGCTAGTTAACCAATTTTTAACAACATCTTGGCCATCTTTATAGTTATAAGCCACATTTTCTGAACCCGCTTGGCAATTTTTAATTTTCCCATACAACCGTTTAATTCTTTTATCAAAATGCTTATGACCAAAAGGAATACTATGCCTTGCCATATCACGGCTATGAATAGTGGCTGCTGAAGACATCACATTATTTAATTTAAGCGGTCTTAAACCTTTAGATGCGCGATGTTTATTCACATAAAAAAGAATTGCTTTTTGATTAGCCGAATCAATAGCAACATAATCTTTAGTTGCTAGCGTATTTGCAAAAAGAATATTAGAAAACACCATCATAAATAAAATAGATAAAAATCTCATAAAATGACCCTATTGGTTGATTTTTGGTAAGCAATGATGCAAAAAATGTTACTTTGCCCAGGATATCCTCCTATCGTTTTTCAACAGCTGAAAAAGGATAAAAGGATAAATTTGAGGTTGTTTTTTTAAATTTATTTAAAATTGGAATTTCTTAAGTATCAAGCTACTTTCACAAACACTATCCTTCTTTGCTGGGGCAGTATAATAAAAGCTAAGAGTTCCTGGTATTATAGCCGGAGCATTCGAAGAAACTACTGAGTTCGAAGATGTGGCAGAAGTCTGAGCTATAGCAGGAGTCGAAGAAACGCCTGAGCTCGAAGATGTAGTTTGGGTAGGATATTCTGGCATACTAGCAGGAGTCGAAGAAACGCCTGAGCTCGAAGATGTAGCTTGGGGAGGATATTCTGGTATACTAGCCGGAGTATTCCAAAAATCGCCTGAGTTCGAAGGTGCGGCAGAGGCCGGAGAGAATTCGTGATCTAATAAACTTAGCTTGATTTCCACAACCTTTAACAACATTCTCTGCTGCTCGTCCTCGAGTAACTTAAAACCAGTACTATCAGCAAAACTCCTATATAAATTTAAAAAATCTTCCTTACTGAATGCCATACAAAAGGCTATAATTTTTTCAGAATTAAGAGTGCAAATGCAACGGAATAGATCATCCGGGCTTTTTACCCAATTGTTTAACTCATACTTTAAAGTTAAACAAAGTGCATTGATTTGATCCTCTTTTAAACAAAATAAAATCCCACCTAAGGTAGATGCTTTTAATGCTAATTTACAAAGCCTTTCCTTTATATCTAGAGAAAAAATAGTAAATTCTTCAATTTTGAAAGAGCTCAATAAAAGACCCAACTCATCGGCCGCATTTACATTTGCTAACAATTCTTTCTTTGATTGACATTGATTTGCAGGTTTCGGCGACTCATCCCTTCGGGTTGAAGACAAGGGAATAGCTGGACTGGCAGCATCTTGTTTAAAAAAAACATCGAATATTGATCGTGCAGAAGTATCTTGAGAAAAAATCTGTTGGGAGCTCGTTGCTTCAGCTGTTATAGCATTATTAGGCCCCATTTTTGGAGTCCAAGCATACAACATACTATTGGGTGCTATATCAGCAGCTGCTTTGAAACCCAATATTTCTTTGGCTAGCTCTTCTGAATCACTCCCATCCTTTGCTGTTTTTGAATATTTTATCCTACAATCAGATTCATTCTTGAGAATTGTGATTCCTCCTTCTTTCAAAAGTTGCTCTATTTCAAATTTATCTAGAGGTTTACAAATTAGTTCGTAGCAAAGTGTACCACTAGCATCTTTTCTATTCTTCCAGTCCTTAGTTTTGTCACCTAAAAATTTAAGACCTTTAAATCTAAGGGGTAGGGGTATTTCTCGGCAAAGGCTTTCAAAATTATTAACATTTTCATTGGGATTTTGTTCTAAATTTTGCATGAGCAAAAAATTTGAATAGTCAGCAAACTGCTCTTCTAATGCATTAATTTCACCATAAAAACGACCTCTCTCGCCTTTCATTGGGTGGTTAGGATCGAATCTATTATAAGCGCCACCGCCTGGAACATGGTCAGAACCAGGGTTACATAAAACTATATTTCTACCCTGCCCAACTAATATTTGACCTGCTTTTAAGATATCACCGTTGGCTACTAGGTTAATGGGCTTCCCCTTATAATCCTTATTTTTTGGTTGCTTAAAAATACTTTCTACCTTTGAATAAGTTTCATCATCCTTTTTTTTGATAATAAAAAAATGGATTGTTTTAATATTATCAAACCCCCCTTGATTTGCAGCTTTGATTAAAGCTTCAGCAATAATCATTCGCGCCGTGATTTTATCCTCGTGAGAAAGCACGCGTAGATAAGCCCCACCACCAATTAAAGGAGCCAATACTTCAACCTTTATACCTTTTGATTTTGCTTCTTCATTCGCAGCATATAAGAACCGAGTCCATACCTTTATCATTTCATTTTTGTAAGTTGCCTGACGAAGGGTATAGCTCGTATCACTTTTAGAACAAAATTTTGCTACATCTCTAGACATAAAATTTAGATTGGGGGAAGGAGCTGTCAGCATAATAGCAGGCACAGGGCTTTCTGGAAAAAAATTTCCCGAAGCGTCTGCAACAAAATGACAAGCACTAGCAATGACTCGTGATCTCACTAAATAATGCTCATCCCTCGGGATACGATAGCCTTTACTACGATTACATGAAGCTTCAATCGTTTGTTTATCTTTATCAGATAAACCCTTATCGATGTAAACACGAACTCCTGCCTCTTGGTCAGCTTTAGTACACTTATCCGTATCGCTAAGGAAGTAATCAAAAGCCTTTTTCCTAACCTCTTTAAATATTTTAATTTTTTCTTTAATTATTTCTTTATCAGATAAAAAAAGATCGTATAAAGGTAAACCAGTTATAGGGCTTGCTGCTCCAAGTTGAAATTGAGATACGCTTGTTAATGGCATTATAAACTCCAAACAGAAATGGGTTGTTTTTGTACATTTTATCATACAAAAATAACTTTAACCTTAAATAAACCTTAAGTAGTATTTTATTAACATGATAATTTTGGAAGCAGAACGCTTCTTTTTTATTTTATAAATAGGCTTAAGCTTGGTTAGAAGAAAACTTTTTTTCTATTCTTCCATAGCGATTTACTACAAGTTTGGAGTTTAGGCCGCCCACGTTAATCTCAAAATGCCCAGAAGTACTTGAGTTTTTTAAATTTGCGGCAAAAAGCAAATAATTATTTGCTTGGAAGCCTATCCAGTTTATGTTTACGTTCTTACACTGCCAACGCCAAAGATGAATTAATTTATCATCATCACCTATCTGATGATTTTTATTGTCAATAAATAGAATCATGCCGCAAGAAAAATCCTTGGCTCCAGGTAAAGGAGTTAAAGCTAAGGGCAGTTCATAAAGCAAAGCGATATTTCTTGAATACCGTATTCCTGTGCTCATATCTGCCTCTAAGAATTCTAATTGATTTTTTTTATAAATAGAAAAACCAAAGGGAACAACAAAGATAAGTAAGATAGATAAAATAACAAGGCCAATAAGAAGCTCAATTAAACTAAAACCTGACTTTTTCAAAATTAATTGTCCTTTAAATTTTGTTTTGCAAAGAGCAAATCGCTATAAGCTTTTTTCTTATCCTGCGGGTTGCGAAGTAAATAAGCCGGATGATAAGTTACTATAAATGGGATATTTTGAAAAGAATGTATCTTGTTGCGTAAATCTTTAAGGGGCGCCATTTGATTCATTAAAAACTGTCCTGCAAAACGCCCTAGAGCTAGAATTAGTTGTGGTTTTACATAATCAATTTGTTCTTTTAGATAAGAAGAGCAATGAACAATTTCTTCAGGGAGCGGATCTCTATTATCAGGAGGTCTGCATTTTAGAACATTCGCAATATAAATATCATTTTCACTTAGCCCAATTGCTTCCATCATTTGATTTAATAATTGCCCTGCCTTGCCTACAAAGGGTAAACCTTGCTTATCCTCATAAAAACCGGGGGCTTCCCCAATAAGCATCAGACTCGCTTTTTCATTCCCTCTAGCAAAAACAGTTTGTCTTCGTGTTTTATGTAAGGGACATTTATTGCAATTACTCACTTTTTCTTGCAATAAATTTAAGTGGTTAGGTAGCTTATCTTGAGTGGCTTTTTCACGAACCACCCAAGTTTCAATACCCATTGTTTGTAGATAGTAAGGATGTAAATTTGACATTAGATAATTAATTATAAAAGAGACTAGTATACATCAGCAGTTTTACATTTCCATGTGGAACTGCAATTCATCATCATAATCATCCTTATTTTGATCTTTAGCTAAATCAGGCTTAATTAATTCCCTATTTTGTACTTTATTCTCATCTATAATTTTCTGCATTAATTCAACATCTTTTATTAATTGAGGCACATGACCTTCGACTTTTTCTATTTTTTTAAGTTGCTTATTAAGTTCTTCGATTTTTACGCCTAAATCTTTCTTAACTGAAGCAGTCTTTCTTATTAGATTTCCCTTTTCAGAAATTGATTCATCTAGCGTATTTATAGCTTTCTTATTTTCTTTGAAATTATTTACCAATCTTTTAGCCTCAGCAATTGCTTTTTTACCTACAAATAACAATACAAACAATTTGAACCCGCTAGGAGATTCATCAGCGATATAATTAGCAAATCTACTTGGTTTATTCCTTTTATGCTCATTCGTAAGTGTAGTTTTTTTTAATTGCATTTCTTTAAGTTCATTTTGCAATGCTAATATTTCTGAGCTTTTTAATTTTTCTGACTTCTTTAAATTCCCAAGCGTCCGTTCGACACTAACCTTATTTTTTACTAAACTAGCTAGTGCTTGAACTTCTATTGAAAAGACTTGATATAAATTATCATATCTATCTTGCTGAACTTCATATACAACCTCTCTAGTATTTACATTTCCTCGAGTTTCATTAAACACAATTGGGGTATTGAGTATATTGGCAGTTCTTGGTAGGAAATAGAGCCAGTCCTCATTTTCTTCATCCATCAAAACTCCAATTATTTTTTCTAATTTTTTAGTTTGGGCTTTTTCTAACCGATAAAATTTCACGATAATCCCCCAATTTCTCTCTTAATTTAATTAAAACAAATAATAATTAACAAATTATTAAGTAGAAAAATAGTGAGCACTATTAATAAAATTTCACTTTTTAGCGTTAAGTAAGGCTGCGATTCTTTGGGTGATTATATTGGGAGTAAGCCTCATTCCTATCGTTAGCAATTTATTAAAAATTCCTGGGATAATAAACAATTTATTATTCATTAAACCTTGATAGGCTGATTCAGCGACTTTTTCAGCAGACATCAAACCAAAATATCCTTTAGCAAGATTGGTTTCTTCGCCTTTGGAGCGCTTCCAAAAATGCGTTTCTGTAGTGCCAGGGCAAAGAATTGAGATAGAGACCTTTGTTCCTTTTAACTCATAGGCAAGTGCCTCTGATAATGAAATAACATAGGCTTTAGATGCATAATAGGCAGCCATCAAAGGGCCTGGTTGAAAACCAGCCATAGAAGCAACCTCTAAGATTTTACCATGTCCTTGTTCTTTAAACTGCTTTATAAAATAATGCGTCAATTGACTTAAGCTTAATATATTAATTTGTAACATATCAGTTAATTCAGCAAAGGAAGAATTTGCAAAATCACCCACAACACCTATTCCGGCATTATTCACTAGGCAATCTATTTTTTGGTTCATTTTTTCAAAATGTTTAATTAAATTGATAGCCCCATCAACTTGGCTAAGATCAGCTACTAGAATATCAGCTTTAATCGCATAGTTTTTTTCTAATTTAGTAGCCAGTTCTTCTAATAGATCTTTTGACCTTGCTGAAAGAATTAAATCATGACCTGCTTTTGCAAATTCATAGGCTAGGGCTTCACCGATTCCTTTAGATGCACCTGTTATGAGGACTTTCATTTAATTAATTCCTTTTGTTTAAGCTTCATTAAATAATCAACAATGCTAAGAAAACTTGTAGGCTGGCGCTGATAAGCCCAGCAAAAAGTATATTCATTATCCCAGCTTGCACTGCTGGGCTTTGCAGCACCAGCCTACTCTCGAAGCTAGGCGATTAATTTGTTAATTGACTTAAGTATAGCAAGAGGATTCTCTGCTTTGGTAATTGGTCTTCCAATAACGAGGTGGTCAGCACCTAAAGCAATAGCATCCTTAGGTGTCATAATTCGAACTTGATCGTCAGCCTTGTCTTCGTTTAAACGAATGCCTGGCGTTATCGTTAAAAAGGATTTACCACAATAATCTTTTATCATGGGTACTTCATGGGCAGAACAAACCACACCATCTAAATGGGCTTGTTTGGCAAGAAAGGCTAAATCTTTAACCTGTTGTTCTAAACCTTTTTTTACACCAATGAAGCTTAATTCCTCTTCTGACATGCTAGTTAAGACTGTTACAGCAATTAATAAGGGGGGATTTTGCAAAGAAGATAAGGCTTCTTTTGCTGCTTTCATCATATTTAAGCCGCCAGAGGCATGTACATTGATCATCCAAACACCCAGTTCAGCTGCGGCTTTACAAGCATTTGCTACGGTATTAGGGATATCATGAAATTTAAGATCTAAAAAAACCTTAAAGCCTTTTTCTACGAGCTCTCTAACAAAATCTTGACCAAATAAGGTAAACATTTCAGAGCCAACTTTAAGGGCAGAAAGCGTTGGATCTAATTGATTAACTAAATTAAAAGCCTCAGATTCATTTGCATAATCTAAGGCAATAATTACTTTTGTATTGATTTGAAAATCTTTCTTTAAAGAAGGCATTTTTTAACTGCAGCAACAACTTCATCCTGTTCTTCTTTAGAGAGATAAGGATGCATAGGTAAAGAAACTACATGCATAGATGCTTTTTCAGCGACAGGAAAATCACCTTTTTTATAACCTAAATACTTTAATGCTGCCTGCTCATGCATAGCAATAGGATAATGCACAGCAGTCGGTATATTTAAAGCCTGCATCTTTTTCTGAAATTCATCTCTTGCATTAACTTCAATTGTATATTGGGCATAAACCGATGTATTGTGCGGCAAAATTGTAGGTGTTTTTACCTTATCTTTAAGGAGTTCAGTATAACGCTCTCCTATTTGCTGCCTTAACTCTATTTCCTTAGGGAATAGTTTTAATTTTTCCAGTAAAATAGCAGCTTGTATCGTGTCCATACGGCCATTAATACCAATCGAACTATGTGAATATCTTGCATTTTGGCCATGAATACGGATTTCAATTAATTTTTGTGCAAGCGCATCATCATTGGTGAAACAAGCCCCTGAATCGCCATAACCACCTAAAGGTTTTGAGGGGAAAAAGCTTGTACAACCAATAGTTGATAAAGCACCTGAATAGACACCTTTATAAGTAGCACCAAAGCTTTGTGCTGCATCTTCAATAACCGCCAAATTATGCTTTTTAGCAATATTATTTATTTCATCCATATTAGCGCATTGGCCATACAAGCTCACTGGCATAATAGCCTTAGTTTTAGAGGTTATTAGAGCCTCCATTTTCACAACATCGATATTATAGGTATCAGGCTCAATATCAACAAAAACAGGTGTAGCCTTGGTTAAGGCTATAACTTCAGCAGTAGCAAAAAAGCTAAAAGTGGTTGTAATCACTTCATCACCAGGGCCAATATCTAAAGCTAATAAAGCCATTAACAGAGCATCTGTCCCGCTAGAGTTAGCGATAACATGTTTTACACCAAGGAATTCTGCCAATTTTTTCTCTAGCTCTGTAATTTCTGGCCCCATAATATATTGGCCATGATCAAGAACATTTTTAATGCCGTGTAAAACAGATTTCTCTATTAATTGATATTGTTTTTTTAAATCGATAAATTGCATAATTTTCTCAAAAATAAGTAAGCTAAAAGCATCTAACTTGAATTAATCGCCTTCTAATCCATGTACAGGCTTCATTCTACCCCATTGTTTACAACTTGGACAATGCCAATGCATATGTTTGCCGCCAAAACCGCAGTGTCCACAGCGATAGATAGGCTTATTATCTAAAAATTTAGAGGTAATATCATATAGCATTTGTAATTTATTTCGTACCTTGCCTTGAGCAGACTCAAGATGCCAAAAAATCAGGCGATTTAATCCCCTAATAGAAGGATAGGTACTTAAATTTTCGGATACAAAATCAATTGCTGTATCCATATTTTTTTCCCGTCTTAAGAATTCTGCTATTACGAAAATTGTAGACGCTCTCGGATGGTCTTCCAACGTTTCTTGTAAATAATTAACGCACTCATCCATCCTATCTATTTTTCGATAGCAATGGACTAAAGGCTCAATAATTTCACTGATAAATTCAGGATCTTGGTCAGGTACACGTTTTAATGCTCGAATTGCTTGTTTATATTTACCAAGCTCCATATCCATAGTCGCTTGCAAAAGGCTTGCTCTTACAGACATTTTATCTACATCTAAAGCTTGTTTTGCTGCATTCTGAGCTTTTTCTATCGCATTATTTTTTAATGCTTGATTAGCTATTTCACAATAGTAATGGGCAGCCTGGGTATGCATACTTTGATTTGCTGTAAGTTCTAATTTTTTTGCAATATCAAGGGCTTTTTCCCAAGCTTTTTCTTGTTGATAAATTGCTAATAAACCATAAAGACTACCAGTATCTTTAGCACCTCCTAATTCAACCACTTCTAAGAAAATACGTTCTGCTCTATCAAATAGACCCGCACTCATATAATCTTCGCCAAGAGCCATCAGCGCTTCTTTTCTCTCGTGCAGACTAAGTTGGGGTCTTGCAATTAAATTTTGGTGAATGCGAATTGCTCTATCAACCTCCCCTCTTCGCCTAAAAAGAGAACCAAGGGCAAGATGCGTCTCAACTGTTTCACTATCTACTTCTAACAGTTTAATAAAAATATCAACAGCCTTATCAGGCTGTTCATTTAATAAATAATTTAAACCAACGACATATTCACGAGATAGTTTATTATTGCTTTGGTTTCCTTTACCTAAAGAATTACGACTAGCAACCCACCAACCAGACCAAGCAGCTGCGGGCAATAGCAAAGGCCATAAATTAATCATTAAAGCACTCCATGACTTCAATTAGCTATAATTTATAAGATATACCGAAGTTCATCATCATATTTTCTAACGACAAGGAGGTCAATCTTTAAAATTCGCTAATATAAGCAATTTCTTAGTTAGACTCAGTCTTTCAAAGGTATTGTTCTTAAATTTTTTATTTCTTTTTCTGTTAATTTCAACTGATTTTTAACTCGATGATAATCGACTTTTAAACGCCAATATCGATAAATAAATAACAAAAAACCAGTCAATAAACCAATACCTAACATAATTGCCATTAATACAGAAATGGGCATGGTTATCGTTTTAAAATAGAAATTAACCTCAACAGAGGTTGCATTTAAAGCAGCAAAGCTTACCCCTATAATTACAAGGAAAACGTAAAAAATAATCATGAATAGACGCATAGGCACCTCAACTCATTTTAAATAAAAAAAAAGCGTAGTTTCCTACGCTTTTTTAACAAGCTCTTAATTATTCACCCTCTTTACTTGCCATTTTTTCTTTGAGCAAGTCACCTAGAGTAGTAGAGCCACCTAAGTCGCTACTACGAGAGTATTTCTTAATTGCTTCTGCCTGATCATGAGCATCTTTTGCTTTGATAGAAAGTGAAACTGTGCGGTTTTTCTTGTCGATATTGACAATCTTCGCTTCAACTTCATCACCCTCTTTAAACATTGTTGTAGCATCATCAACTTTCTCTTCAGATAATTCTGAAGCCTTGATAGTACCAACAACTTCAGGTGCTAATTCAACAGTAACCACTTTAGCGTCAACTGCTGTAACAGTACCTTTAACGATTGTACCTTTAGCATGTTCTTCAACAAAACCAGAGAAAGTATCACCTTCTAGTTGTTTTAAGCCTAAAGAAATACGCTCGCGCTCAGCATCAATAGCAAGAATAACTGCTTCTAACTCTTGACCTTTCTTGAACTGCTTAACTGCTTCTTCACCTGGAGTATTCCAAGAGATATCAGATAAGTGAACAAGACCGTCAATTTCACCATCTAAACCGATGAAAATACCAAAGTCAGTAATCGATCTGATTTTACCTTTAACTTTTTGGTTTTTAGCATGCGATTCAGCAAATTGGTGCCATGGATTACCAACACATTGCTTCATACCAAGAGAAATACGGCGACGCTCTTCGTCAATTTCAAGAACCATTACGTCAACTAAATCACCCATTGAAACAACTTTGCTTGGATGAACGTTTTTGTTTGTCCAATCCATCTCAGACATGTGAACTAAACCTTCCACACCTTCTTCGATTTCAACAAAGCAACCGTAATCAGTAATATTAGTCACTTTACCTTGTAATTTTTTACCGACAGGATAACGTTCGACTAAATCGATCCAAGGATCATTGCCTAATTGTTTCATACCTAAAGATACGCGGTTACGTTCGCTGTCAAAGCTTAATACTTTAACTTTAACGTCTTGGCCAACAGTTAACAATTCGCTTGGATGTTTAACACGTTTCCAAGAGATATCAGTAATGTGAAGAAGACCATCAATACCGCCTAAATCAATGAATGCACCATAATCGGTAAGGTTCTTAACGATACCATTAAGGATTTGGCCATCATGCAAAGATTCAAGTAAGGCTTGTCTGTCAGCACTACTTTCTTCTTCAACAACTGCACGACGTGAAACAACAATATTGTTACGCTTAAGATCCATTTTAATAACTTTGAACTCAAGCTCTTTACCTTCAAGGTAAGATGGATCGCGAACAGGTCTGACATCAACGAGTGAACCAGGTAAGAATGCGCGGATAGTTCCAATTTCAACAGTAAAGCCACCTTTAACCTTACCAGAAATTAGACCAGTAACTGTTTCATTGTTTTCATGGCTCTTAGATAAGTTGCGCCATGCTTCCTGACGTTTTGCTTTTTCGCGTGATAGAAGGGTTTCACCATAGCCATCTTCGACTGAGTCAAGAGCAACTTCAACCATATCGCCAACGTGAACTTCCAATTGACCATTTTTGTCATGGAATTCTTCAACGGCAACAATACCCTCCGATTTTAAGCCAGCATTTAGCGTGACATAATCTTCGTCGATATCGATTACTTTTGCTGTGATAATTGCGCCAGGATAAAATTGCGCACCCTTGATACTTTGTTCAAATAATTCTTTGAAACTTTCAGACATGTTAATAAACTCTTTAGTAGAAAAATAGAAGTCCAGGCGTAAGCCTAGCTTCCCCCCAATAAACTATACTATAAATATAGCTTATATATCTAAACCCGTTCTCTGTACCAACTTAGAAAACAGATTTACATATATACCCGAGCTCTTTCAAAATGCTATTTTTAGTCTATTGCTTTTTCCGCCCCTCGTTTTTTTAAAAGCTCGCAATAGAA